>NZ_CP031167.1:4505000-4564481 GCF_004346925.1 Stenotrophomonas sp. ASS1
GCACAGTGGAGAGACCGCCATGAACATCCACCTGCCGCCAGCCTGGTGGCCCGCCCTTTAATTACCGGCCCTCGTTGCCGGCTTCATTACTGTGCTGGTCGGCTTCGCCAGTTCGGCCGTCATCGTGTTCCAGGCTGCACAAGCCGTCGGTGCCAACCAGGCACAGATCGCCTCATGGATGTGGGCACTGGGACTGGGCATGGGTGTCACCTGCATCGGGCTGTCGCTGCGCTATCGCGTGCCGGTGGTGACCGCGTGGTCAACCCCGGGCGCGGCGATGCTGGTGGTCGGTGCAGGCGGTGCCTCGCTCGCTGAAGCCACCGGTGCATTCCTGCTCGCTGCGGTGCTTGGCATGCTGGCAGGCTTCTCCGGCATCTTCGCCCGGTTGATGCAGCGGGTGCCGATGGCGCTGGCCGCCGGCATGCTGGCCGGGGTGCTGCTGCGCTTCGGCCTGGACGTGTTCGTGGCCATGAACACCCAACTGGTACTGGCGCTGGCCATGTTCGCCACCTGGCTGGGCGGACGCCGCCTGTTCCCGCGCTATGCGGTCATCGCCACCCTGCTGGTCGGCATCGCGGTGGCGGCCAGCCGTGGCCTGCTGCACGCACAGCAGGTGCAGCTGCAACTGGCGGTACCGCAATGGGTGACCCCATCCCTGTCCTGGACTGCAGTGGCTGGCATCGCCCTGCCCCTGTTCGTGGTCACCATGGCCTCGCAGAACATTCCGGGCGTGGCGGTGATGCGCGCATCCGGCTACGACGCCCCGGTGTCGCCGCTGATCGGCTGGATCGGTGTAGTCAATACGCTGCTGGCACCGTTCGGTGCATACGCACTGAACCTGGCGGCAATCACCGCAGCGATCTGCATGGGCCGCGATGCGCATGAGGACCCGGCACGACGCTATACCGCAGCGATGGCGGCCGGCGCCTTCTACATTGTCGTCGGGCTGTTCGGCGCCACCGTGGCCGCACTGTTCGCGGCGTTCCCGAAAGAGCTGGTGGCCTGCGTGGCCGGTATCGCGCTGTTCGGCACCATCGCCAACAGCCTGGCCAGTGCGCTGGCAGTAGAGCGGGACCGCGAGGCGGCACTGGTCACCTTCCTGGTGACCGCCTCGGGCGTCTCGCTGGCCGGCATCGGCTCGGCGTTCTGGGGGCTGGTGGCCGGAGCCCTGTGCCTGCTGGTACTGCGGCCACGCCAGGCCGGCTGATCCGGCCTAACCCGCCAATGCAGCGCCGACCGTACTTAGCACCACCGCGATGACGATGGCGATCAGTGTGGCGACCACGCTGGTGCCGCCGCGTGCAGTCAGCTCGCTGCGCAGCCGTGTGTCATCACCGCCGGTCACGGTACGGGCCTGGGCGATCAGGCGCTGGCAGTGTGCCAGGTACCAGCTGTTGCCAAAGATGCCGGTGGTGATGCTGAGCGCGAAGGTGATGACCAGTGACAGGCCATCCGGCACATCCAGCAAGGTCTCGACCACGCTGATCAGCAGCAGCAGGCCAGCCCACATCGCCGCCAGGCGGTACATCTTGCGGTACATCATCCAGATCAGGCCGAGCAGGAAGGCCGGCCAGTGCCAGGTGCCACTGCCCGTGGCGATGCCCTGATCCAGCCGCCAGCGCTGGCGATAGATCGGGAAGTTGCCACCGACCACGCTGGCGTACAAGGCCATTTCGCCCTCCAGCCCAGCCGCCGCGGCCGTCTCCGGTGCCGCAACCGGTGCACGATAGGGATCGGACGGATCGCCGACACTCGGCGCGATGCCCTCAGCCGCGGGCGCTGCGTCGATATCCAGGACCGGAGCCACCTCGACCTGCGTTGAGGCCTGATCCAGCTCCGCCAACGGCCGCCACGAGGGCATGCCCTCGCACCAGAGCAGCGTTCGCGCCGTGACCGTCCCTTCCCGCTGCAGCTGGCGAAGACCGGCCAGATCCACCGGCCCACTGCTCTGCCTGCCATTGGCGTACCACCATTGTGCTTCCTGCATGTTTTCCGTCCTTGCTACTGCATCGACAAACTGAAACCGCTGCCAGCGCCTACAGCCCGGTACTGGCCAGGGTCTGCACCAGCTGATGGCGCTCACCCGGCGCAAGCGTAATCTGCTCCGGGCCTGCGTTGGCCACTTCCAGGCAAACGTAATCGTGCCAGCCATCGCCGACATCGGCCATTTTCGCTGCCGCCTCCGCACCGGGATTCCAGGCCACCAGCGTCTGGCTGCCTTCGCTGCGGATCTCGATCCGCCGCTGCAGTACGGGATCACGCAGCACGTAATGGCCGCCGGCACCGGTATAGATGCGATCGCTGCGACCTGGGTCACGCGGATCGCGCAATGACCACGGTCCCTGTTGCAGGCGCAGCTGCGCATAGTCCTCGTACTTGTCCAGGTACTGCAGGCCATCAAGGCCCTCGACCTCGACCTGGTTGGCATCGCCCACCCGGAAATAGCTGTGCAGGGCCTGGGTGAAGGTCACCGGCGAGGTTCCGGTGTTTTCGGTGACGAGCTGCTGACGCAGCTGGCGGCCGATGCGCAACTGCATCTGCAGGCGCAGGCCGGGATCGGCGCAGGGTGCAGGTGCCAACTGCAGCTCGACCTCACCGTCATCGCTCTGGCTGGCCTGCAGAAGCTCCCAACGCGCGGTGCGCACCAGGCCATGCGCGGGCACATCATTGTTCTGGCCCTGGCGGCCGAACCACGGCCAGCACACCGGGACGCCACCGCGGATGGGCGTGGGCAGCTCGGCGCGCGTGGGCGAAAGCCACAGTACATCGGGCTGCCCATCGGGAATGAACGACAGCAGCTGTCCGCCGAACACGCTGATGACCGCCGTCGCGCTGGGGGTGCGCACGTGCCAGGCCTCCAGCCCGTGATACAGGCCGCTGCTGATGTCCGGATCCGACTGCATGCGATGACGCTCCTTGAAGACCGCGGCGATGATGTCGCGGTCAGCGTGCCTGGGGCAAGGCCTTCTGCGCAGCGGGTGCGATGGCGGCCGCCTCTTCCTGCAGCGCGCGCAGGATGCGTTGGCCGGCACGCCCATCGGCGTTGGCCCAGCCCAGGCGCTGCTGCTCGGACTGGATCGCGCGACGGGTGGCAATACCGATCATGCCGTCGGCGCTGCCGATGTCGTAGCCACGCGCCAGCAGCAGGGCCTGCAGCTGGCGGCGTTCATCGCGGCCGATGCCGGGATCATCCGTCGGCCAGGCGGTAGCCAGCCCGTTGCCGCCACGCAGCTGGTCGGCCAGCGTGGCGATCGCCAGCGCATAGCTTTCGGCGGCGTTGTAGCTGTAGATCGCGTCGTAGTTGCGGAACACCAGCAACGCCGGGCCCTTGTTGCCGGCCGGCAGCAGCAGGGCGGCGCGCGCATCCGCCGGCAGGTTGGCCGGAGCCAGCGCACTGCCATCCAGCGCGGTCAGGCCCTGCGCACGCCAGTCGGCCAGGGCGCGACGCTGGGTACGTCCGGCCTGGCTGGCGTTGAAGCCAGCGGGAACGAGAACTTCCATGCCCCACGGCTCGCCACTGCGCCAGCCGGCACGCTTGAGGTAGTTGGCAGTGGAGGCCAGCGCATCGGGAATGCTGCCGACCAGATCGCGGCGGCCATCGCCATCACCGTCCACGGCGATGCGTGCGTAGGTGCTGGGCATGAACTGCGTATGCCCGAAGGCACCGGCCCAGGAACCGGTGAGGCCCTGTGCCTGCAGGTCGCCGCGGTCGATCAGCTTGAGCAGTGCCAGCAATTCACCGCGGAAGAAGGGTTGGCGACGGCCGGCGCAGGACAGCGTGGCCAGTGACTGCAGCAGGGGGCGCTTGCCGAACACGCGGCCGTAGTCGCTCTCCACGCCCCAGACCGCGACGATGGTGGCCGGATCGACACCGTACTGCGCCGACACTCGATCGAGCAGGTCGCGATGCTGCTGCAGCATGGCGCGACCATCAGCCACGCGCTGGCGATCGACCAGCGCGGCCAGGTAGTCCCAGATCGGCGTGGTGAATTCCGGCTGCGCGTCGAGCAGGCCGAGCACACTGGGGTCCGGGGTGAGGCCGGCGATGATTTCGTTGAAGCGCTCGGCGCTGATGCCTTGGCTGGCGGCCGTGGCCTGAAGGCCCGAAAGGCAGCGGCTGAAGGCCGGATCGACGCTGGCATCCGGTGCTGCAGGCAGCGCGGGGGGCGAGGCGAGAGCGGCCGCCAGGCCGAGGGTGGTCAGAATGGGCATGGCGTCCTCCGTGTTGCCGTTGCACGGCCATCTTAGGGGTAGCGGTGCTGCAGAACCTGAAGGGGTACCGGCTGGCCGGCCGCCCTAGATGGCACGCAGCAGGCGCAGGCCGTAGGCGGGACTGTCGGCATTCCAGCGCTGCGTGACCTGCAGGCCCGCCTGCTGCAGCAGCGCCTCGAAGCTGTCGTCGGTGTACTTGTGGCTGTACTCCACACGGATCGGTTCGTCGGCGGCGAAGTGGAAGGTGCGGCCGTCCAGATGCACATCCTGCGCCCAGCGGCTGACCAGATCGGTTTCGATGCGCAGCCGCGCGGTGCTGTAGCAGGCGCGGTGGTGGAAGCCGTCGAGGTCGAAGTCGCTGCCGATCTCGCGATTGAGCCGGGCCAGCAGGTTGAGAGTGAACGCGGCGGTGACACCCTGCGTGTCGTTGTAGGCCGCTTCGATCAGCGCCGGGTCCTTGTGCAGATCGATGCCGACCAGGGCCAGGCCGTCGCGGCCCATCGTCTGGCGCATCGCCCGCAGCAGTGCGACCGCGTCTTCGCCTTCAAAGTTGCCCAGCGTGGAACCGGGGAAGAACAGCAGCCGTCGCGCGGGTTCGCGCTCGGGCATGGGAACGGCGACGGGGCGGGTGAAGTCGGCACAGACCGGCAGCATCTCCACCTCCGGCAACGCCGACGCCAGATGATCGATGCTGGACAGCAGCGCGGCCCGCGAGATTTCAATCGGCGTATAGGCCACCGGGTCGTGAAGTGCGGCCAGCAGCAGCGCGGTCTTGCGTCCGCTGCCGCTGCCCAGCTCCACCACGTGCAGACGCGGGCCAACGCTGCGGGCGATGTCCGGCAGCACACGCTTCAGCAGGGCCAGCTCGGTGCGCGTGGGGTAGTACTCGGGGGTCTGCGTGATCTGCTCGAACAGTCGCGAGCCACGCGCATCGTAGAAGTACTTGGACGGCAGCTGGCGCGGCGTACGTGAGAGTCCGGCCACTACGTCGGCCAGGATCTGCTGGCGGCCGGGAGTGAGATCGGTCAATGCCTGCAGCGCGTCATGGACGGTGCTCATGTGAGGTCCCTGGCCAGGCGCAGCCCGGAGAACTGCCAGCGCGCCGGCGGCATGAAGAAGTTGCGGTAGCTGGCGCGCACATGGCCGCGGGGTGTCGCGCAGCTGCCGCCACGCAGCACCCACTGCCCGCACATGAACTTGCCGTTGTACTCACCGAGGTTGCCGGCGAAGGGACGGAAGCCCGGATAGGCGCCATACGCGCTGTGGGTCCACTCCCAGACATCGCCGAACAGCTGCCGTATTCCACTGCCCTGCGCTGCCAGCGGATGCAGCCGGTCGTCGTCAGCGAAATGGCCGCGCAGCGGCTGCGACGCAGCGGCGGCTTCCCATTCGTACTCGCTGGGCAGGCGCGCGCCGGACCAGCGGGCGCAGGCATCGGCCTCGTAGTAGCTGAGGTGGCAGACCGGCGCGTGCGGATCCAGTTCGCGCCAACCGCCCAGGGTGTACTCGCGCTGCAGGGCGTCATCCCAGTACAGCGGGTGCTGCCAGCCCTCGGCTTCGCGCAGCGCCCAGCCTTCGCTGAGCCACCAGCGCGGTTCGCGATAGCCACCGGCGTCGATGAAGGCCCGATACTCGGCATTGCTGACGGGACGCTCGGCCAATGCGTGCGCGGGGAGCAGCACGCGGTGCGCTGGCGATTCGTTGTCGTAGGCGAACGCGGCCTGCTGCGGCCATGCCGCGGCGCCGACGGTGACGATGCGCTCGGGTGATTCGATCCAGCCCTGCGCACTGGCAGCGCTGGTGGCAGGCTGCAGGTCCTCGCGGTAGGCGGGCTGCAATGGGTTGCACCAGAACGCATGCTTGATGTCGGTGAGCAGCAGTTCCTGGTGCTGCTGCTCGTGCTGCAGGCCCAGCTGCAGATGTTGCAGTGCCTGTTCATCGAGATCGCCCGCCGCCAACCGCGATTGCACCTGCGCATCGACCTGCTGGCGGTAGTCGCGCACCTGCTGCAGCGACGGGCGCGACAGCAACCCGCGCTGTGGCCGCGCATGCGCCGGGCCGATGCTCTTGTAGTAGCTGTTGAACAGGTAGTCCCAGCCCGGGTCATGCGCTGGCGCGGTGGCGAAACCCGCCAGCACGAAGCGTTCGAAGAACCAGGTGGTGTGGGCCAGGTGCCATTTGCTCGGGCTGGCGTCAGCCATGCTCTGCAGCATGGCGTCCTCGGCACTGAGCGGCGCGGCCAACTGCAGGCTGCGCGTCCGTACACGGGCGAACTGGCGGGCGAGATCGTGCTGCGGGGCAGCGACGGCGGCGGGTACGCTGTCCATGTGGGCAGCATCGGCGCTGGACGGTGAGTGCGACGTCATGGTTCGGCGTCACTTCGTTCACATGGATGAGCCTGCCGCATTCAAGAAGCCACCACGAGCGCCGCTAACGGCAATGCTGCGGCCGCGTCGTCACCGCGCTGGAATTCCTGCTTGCCCCTGCATCCGCTCCGCCAGCCTGCGCATTACCTGTTCGTGCTGCCTGCCGTGCTGGTTGCCGTGGTGGTGTGGACCGCATTGGATACCGCAGACGTGGCCAGCCCGGCGCAGCGCGTCCTGCCCTGGCTGATGGCCTGCCTCGGTGCCGGCCTGGCCCTGCTCTACCACCAGGTGCGCACGTTGTGCCTGCTGATGGTTGTGGCGGTGATGTTCGCGCTGCTGCACCAGGACGTCGCTGGCTACCTGCGCAATGGCCATGTCACCACGCTGACACCGCTGCGCTTCCACGCCATCTCGGCCTGGTTGCCGCTGTTGTCTGCCGGCCTTGCGTTGTGGCCGGAGCGCGGACGGCGGCGCCAGGACCTGCTGCTGCGCGGTATTGCCAGCGGCACCGCGGTGATGATCTTCCTGCTGCTAGCCACACAGCAGCCGCGCGGCATGCACGATCTGCTGTCGAACCGTCACTGGGCCTGGATTCCCGCCGACTGGAGCGCGCTGGCGCAGCTGCCGGCGCTGCTGTTCCTGCTGGCGACCGCAGCGTTGGGCTGGCAGGCGTGGCGGCATCCTCGGCCACTGCACACGGCGATGCTGCTGGCCCTGCTGTGCCTGTGGTGGATGCTGCCGCGGATCTTCCTGCAGCCGGTGCTGCTGCCGGCGCTGAGCAGCGCCGCCCTGCTGCTGATGCTGGGCGCGATGCTGCAGGAGTCCTTCCACATGGCCTTCCGCGATGAGTTGACCGGCCTGCCGGGGCGACGGGCATTCAACGAGACCCTGCAGCGGGCACGCGGCACCTACAGCATCGCGATGGTGGACGTGGACCACTTCAAGTCATTCAACGACACCCATGGCCACGACACCGGCGACGATGTACTGCGCCTGGTGGCCTCGCGGCTGGCGCGGGTGGGCGACGGTGGCCGTGCATTCCGCTATGGCGGTGAGGAGTTCGCGGTGGTGTTCCTGGACCGCCCTGCGGCGGCCTGCATGGATGCCGTGGAGGCGCTGCGGCAGAGCATCGAGGAGACCCGCATGCAGCTGCGCGACCGCAGCACCCGCAGCCGTGATGACGAAGCCGGCCGACAGCAGCGCGGACGCGGTGGCAGCGGCCAGGTGGTACAGGTGACGGTGAGCATCGGGCTGGCCGACAGCCGCGTGGATCCGCGCCCAATGGCGGTGGTCAAGGCCGCCGACCAGGCGCTGTACGTGGCCAAGGACGGCGGCCGCAACCAGGTGCACGCGCACGGCGGCCAGCGCGTGCTGGCTGCGCGCAGCGTGTAGGGCTCAGACCGCGTCGAGGTAGTACCAGCGGCCGTCGATGCGCTGGAAGCGGCTGTGTTCGGTCATCTTGACCGCACTGCCGCCGCCGACGCGATAGCGCGCGGTGAAGCGGACATCGGCGCTGTCAGCACCGGTGACGGTGTGCTCGTGCACGGTCAGGCCCAGCCAATGGGTACGCTGGCCGGGTGCATCATCCAGCGTCAACTCGGCCGGACGCGTGTCCGGATGCCAGCTCTGGCGCAGGTAATCAGCCAGACCGCGCACGTAGGCGCTGTAACGCGAACGCATCAGGCGCTCGGCATCGGGCGCGGCTTCACCGGCGTGGAAACGGCCGCAGCAGGCTGCATAGTCGGCGGGAAGGCCACAGGGACAGGGATCGGCGGGTTTTCGGCTCATGCCGGCATTGTCGCCGGGTTGCGCGGATTGATCCACGCGCGGCACGGGCCAGCTGAAGCAGGACAGGCGTATGCTGTCGCGCCCCCACCTTGATTGATCGCCGTGCTGGAACTGGTTCCCCCTGAGTTGTGGTGGCTGGTGGTGATCGCCTTCATCGCCGGTCTTGTGGATGCCGCCGTGGGTGGCGGTGGCCTGGTTCAGCTGCCCGGCCTGTTCACGGTGCTGCCGCAGCAGACGCCGGCGATGCTGTTCGGTACCAACAAGTTCAGTTCGATGTTCGGCACCGGTGCGGCTGCCTGGCGCTATGCGCGCAACGTGCGCTTCCCGTGGAAGCCGGTGCTGTTCGCGGCCGGCACCGCCTTCATCTTCTCCTTCGCCGGGGCCACCGCGGTGAGCCTGCTGCCCAAGGACGCGGTGCGCCCACTGGTGCTGGTGCTGCTGATCGCGATGTTGGCCTACACGTTGTGGAAAAAGGACTTCGGCGCGCTGCACCGGCCGCAGGAGATCGGCCGCCGCGAGCTGACCATCGCACTGGCCATTGGTGCGGCGATCGGCTTCTACGATGGTTTCTTCGGGCCGGGCACCGGCAGCTTCCTGATCTTCCTGTTCGTGCGCTTCTTCGGCCTGGATTTCCTGCGCGCGTCGGCGGCATCGAAGGTGGTGAACCTGGCGACCAATGTGGCGGCGATCTCGTTCTTCGTGCCGACCGGCAACATCCTGTGGCTGTTCGCGCTGCCGATGGCGGCGGCCAACATCATCGGTTCGGTGGTGGGCACGCGGTTGGCGCTGAAGGGCGGCACGCCGTTCATCCGCAAGCTGTTCGTGGGGCTGGTGGTGGTGCTGATCGCGCGGATGGCGTGGGATACGTTGCGCGGAGCGTGAGTGCGGTTGCCGGCCAGCGGCCGGCACTACCGGGTCATGAACCCCGCCCATGGGTAGTGCCGGCCGCTGGCCGGCATTCCCATTCAATCGGCCGGGTCAGGCCTCCGCTTCTTCCGGTTCGTTGGCCTGCTGGCGGCTGCGCTCGGGCAGCTTCAGGCGCTTGCCTTCTTCGTCGTACTCGATCAGCAGCACGCCGGAGTCGTGACGGCCGCTGATTTCGACGAAGCAGGCACCGCCGATGAACGGTTCCAGCGTCATCACCGACTTCAGCGGGGTGGCCACCACCATCTGGAAGCCGAAGTTGTCGAAGATGTTCATCGCCAGTGCGGTGAACTCGTTGTCGGCCTTGTCGAAGGCTTCGTCAAGCACGACCGCGGCGTAACTGGGCAGCTGGCTGTCGGCACCGCCGAGCTGGTAGCGCAGCGCTGCCGCCAGGCAGGTGGTAGCCAGCTTCTGGCGCTGGCCGCCGGACTTGCCGGCGCCGCTGCGGTAGATCTCGACCTGCTGGCGCGTTTCCGCATCCAGCTCGACGCCGATGAACTCCACGTGCATGCGCACGTCCAGCACCAGTTCGCGCCAGCGCTTGTCTTCGCCTTCCTGTGAACCCAGGCGGTTGACCAGCTGGCGCAGCACGGTGAACTGCGATTCGGCCAGCTCGCGCTGCTCGGTCTGCTGCTGCGACAGCACCTCGCGCAGCTGCAGGTGGAACTCACCGACTTCCGGCAGGCGGCGGTCGCTCAGTTCAATGGTCAGCAGCGTGCCACGGTTGAACGGCACCTGTTCCAGGCTGGCGTTCACCTCGTCCAGGCGCTGGCCGATCGACTTGCGGGCCTCGGCGCTGTGGCGCTGCAGGGCCAGCAGGTTGTTCTTGCTCTGGTTCTGCAACAGATCGAAGAAGCGCTCTTCGTGCTGCGGCAGGCCGTCGCGCTCCAGGCGTTCGAGGCGGGCGAGGAAGTCCTCGGCCGAGGCCACCGAGACGGTGAAGTCGCCCGATTCCTCCGGCCACTGCTGGATGAAGCGACGGAAGCAGCCGATCAGCTGGTTCTCGATGCGGTTGAGGTCCTGCTGCGAGGACGACAGCTGCTCGTTCAGCGCGTTGCTGACCTGGCGCATGTGCGCTTCCAGCGTTTCCAGGCTGAGCGGGCCCTGCTCCTGCAGGCGCTCGGCAAGGCCGGCTTCCTGCTCCTGGGCCAGGCTCGGCAGCACCAGCGCACGGCTCTGCTGGCGCGCGCGGTCCAGGCGGTCGCGTTCCTTGACCAGCTGCCCGCGCTCGACGCGGACGTCTTCATAGGTGCGGCGGGCCTGCTCGATGTCGGCGCGCACGGCGTCGATCTGCTTGGCCAGCTTGGCGAGGTCGGCGTTGCCTTCACGCAGGTCGCGCAGCGTCGCTTCGATATCGCTCAGGCGCTGCTGCGGGGCAGCGATGTCGATCTCGTTCCAGCTGATGCTGACCAGCTCGTGGCAGGCCAGGCGGCGCTCATTGTCGCGGTCGCGCTGGCCGCGCAGGCGTGCGATGTCGGTCTCGCAGCTGGCGATGCGCTTGGCCAGTTCCTGTGCTTCGCGCTCGAAGGCGCCCACCTTGTCGTGGTTGTTGAAGCCGAGGATCCAGCGACGGCGGTCGCCCACCGCACTGCGGTCGTCCTTCTCGAAGCGGTCGCCCGGATGCTTGACCTGGCCTTCGCGGGTGATGCCGCGGTCGACGTTGCGCAGCTGCTTGGCATCCACGCACTCGTAGTCGAAGCGCTTGCCGAGCTCGCGCCGCAGCCAGCTTTCGAACACATGCTCGCGCAGCTCCAGCTTGTGCAGCAGCGACTTCGCCGACGGCTCGCGCGCGAACGCATCATCGTTGCGGCGCACGCGGTAGTAGGTGAAGCGCATGCCCAGGTGGGTACGGTTCACCCACTCGGCGACGTCGTTGTAGTGCTTGTCATCGACCAGCAGCGACAGCGCGAAGCCGCCCAGCACACGTTCGATGGCGCCCTGCCAGCCCTGCTCTTCCGAGCGGACCTGGATCAGCTCGCCGACGAACGGCAGCGCCGCTTCGGCGATGCCGGTTTCCTCGGCCAGGCGCGCGCGCAGCTTCTGCATCGGCGCCGGAATGTTGGACGGCGTGCGCTGCATCGCTTCGAGTTCGCTGCGCACTTCACTGAAGCGGCGCTCGTCGTCGCGCTTGCCGCCGAGGCGATCGCTGATCGCATCGTCCAGTGCCGCCGAGGCACGCTGGCGGTCCTGCAGTTCGTTCTGCGCGCGCTCGACCAGCTCGGCGAAACCATGGGCATCGTCGGGCAGTTCGGCCTGCAGCTGCTGTGCCGCCTCCTGGGCCTGGTCACGCTTGGCCTTGCGGCGGTCGCGCTCGGCTTCGGCGCGGCCCTGCTCGCGCTCCAGTTCCTCGATACGCTCACCGCCCTGCTGGCGGCGCTGCAGTTCCAGTTCGGCCAGGCGCTCGGTGTGGTTGTCGAGCGCGGCGCGGCGCTGGGCCTCTTCGCCGAGCAGGCCACGGTCACGCACGTCCATCTCGCGCAGGCGCGCTTCGATCAGCGCCTGGCGGCGGCTTTCGCGGAAGCTGTCGACGCCGAGCTTCAGCGCTTCGTCGTCGCCGCGCTGGCGGTGCATTTCCTTCAGGTCGTTGTAGTAGGCGCGTGCCGGAAGCAGGGTTTCCACCTGGCGGCGCGCGGTGACCACGGCCTGGTGCGCGCCATCGAGCTCGGCGAAGTCGCTGACCAGGCGCTCGGCGGCGTCGAAGGTCTTCGGCGTGTCGAGCATGAAGTCGCGCAGGAAGACGTTGAGGTCGCCCAGGTTCTTCGCCGACTGCGTCTTGTGCAGCAGGCGCAGCGCCATTTCGTTGTCGATACCGAGCAGGTCGCGGAAGCGCTCGGCGTAGCCGGAGAAGGTGTCGAAGTGGTGCAGGTCGGACAGCTTCTGCTTGAGCTTGCGCAGGTCCAGGTCGAAGCCGCCGAGATCCTTGGCGATGTCGAACGGACGCTCGGCGATCATGTAGTGCTTGCGCACGTCGCCGGCCGAGGTGCCGTTGCCGGAGATCCACAGCAGGCGCACCAGGCTGACCACGCGGCCATCGCCGGCGCGGTACTCCAGCACCAGTGCGGTCCAGGTCGCGCCCTTGCGCAGGTACTGGGTAGCGATTTCGCCGGTGCCGCTGTCCTGCTGGTCAGCCCACGCGCCACGCACGTAGGACACCAGGTTGCGGTCGCGGCCGCTGCGCTCGGCTTCACGCGCGGCGGCGTTGAAGTCGACGATGGCCGGCGGCGTCAGCAGCGCGGACATGGCATCGAGCAGGGTCGACTTGCCCGAGCCGGAACGGCCGACGAACAGGAAGCCGCGCTCGGCGATCGGCACTTCGGTCAGGCCGTTGAAGGTGCCCCAGTTGTGCACCTGCAGGCGGCGCATGCGGAACTGCTGCAGGCGCGGGTCCGGCAGGCCTTCGTTGAACAGTGCGGGAGTGTGCTTGGAGATAGCCATGCGATGGTCGGGTCTCTCAGGCCTCGGCGGCCGGGGTTTCGCGCAGCTGGCGGTACACCGCCGAAAGCTGGGACACGTCTTCGGCGGAGAACAGCAGCTTCAGCGCCGGCGAGACTTCGTGGCGGTCTTCCTGGCCGCTGAGGCGGGTCAGGATGTGGTTGTCCTTCATCTTCTGCACTGCCGAAGCAACGCGGCGGTTGAAGCCGGCGCGGTCGGTGGACAGGTTCTTCTCGTAGATGGCCAGCGCTTCGGCCATCTCGGCGTCGGCGACCACCGCGCGGTTGCCGCGCGCATCGGCCTCGGCCAGCTGCTGGCGCAGGTACAGCAGCAGCACTGAATCGATGAAGGTCAGCGGCGAGGTGCGCAGCAGTACCGGCGCATCAACGTCTTCGGTGTCGGCCTGGCGGGTGAACGCCACGCCGCTGTCACGGTCGAGCACCAGTTCCAGGAACAGGTCCGCCAGCGACGAGCGGATGGCCGCCTCGCTGCGGATCAGCGCCGGCCACAGCTTGGCGTGGCGCAGCTGGTCGATGCTAGGGCCGATCAGCAGCTGGCACAGCGCGCGGCGCGCATCCAGCGGCAGGCGCCCGGTATCGCCGAGGTAGTACACGTCGTTGCCACGGCGGGGCTGCGCCACGGCCGCCACCGGCTCGGCTTCGTAGGCGTCTTCCGCCACGTCGGCCTGCGCTGCGTCGATGGGATCTTCATGCCAGCTCATGGCGTCTCTCCTGGGTAAACCAAACCAGCGGGATGCGGGCGCGACGGATCTGGCCGTCGCCACCACGCCATTCGGCAAGCTCCTGCTCGCCGGCGATCACATTGCCGAAGCGCGTGCCCAGCGACAGGTAGCCGATGACGCTGCCCAGGCCCTGCGGCGCTTCACGCTGCGACAGCGCCTGGGCGATGCTGAGCCGCGGCTGTGCATCGAGCAGGTCGTGCAGGTCGCGGCGCAGGGTGCGGAAGTCGATTTCGGACGAAGCGACCAGATCGCCGACGCTTTCCAGGCTGATCGCGGCCGCGTCGTTGTACTCGACGTTGCCATCGACCTGGGCGCTGCGTGGATCATGCAGCTTCCACTGCGACCACGAACGCAGGCGGCTGGTGGTCAGCTGCAGGTCACGGCCGATGCCGCGCTGTGCGGGGAACTCGTCGCGCAGCGCCAGCGCTTCGGACTGCGCCTGCTTCAGCAGCTGGTTGAGGCGGCGCTGTTCCAGGTAGCCACGGCTCTGCACGAAGCCGCGCAGGCTGCGCGCGAAGTTCTGCAGCACATCGTGTACCTGGCCACCGCGCTCGAGCATGGTGCTGGTGAAGCCACGCAGGAAGTTGCGCTCGTTGCGGTCCAGGCGGCGCGCAAAGCCACGCGCCAGCACCGCTTCCAGCGCAGCATCAAGCTGGGCGCTCTGTTCGGCGTCGTTGAGCAGTCGCCAGAACGCCTGGAAGCTGCGGCCGGCATCGCTCTCGCCGATCACGTCCACGCCTTCGAACAACTGCGACAGCACGTCGCCGCGCTCACCCTCGTCGTCGATGATGCGCTCGCGGAAATCGCGGTTGAGCTGCTCGAAGTCGTCGCGCACGCGGCGGAAGTCCTCGGTCAGCTCGTCGGCCAGGCCGATGATCTGGCGCGCACGTTCCAGCGCGCGCTTGCCGTCCAGCGCGATCACGCGGCCGGCACCAACGCGGGCGATCTCGGCGTCGATGCGGTCGCGCTCGTCGCGCAACGCCGACAGGCGCGCATCCGGATCGGACTCGGTCTGCGCGGCCAGCTGCGAGAGCTGTTCGATGACCAGCGCCAGCCGGCTTTCGGTGGCAGCCACGCGGGCCTGCTCCAGGCCATCGGCGAAGCGGATCGCCTGCAGCGCTGCGGTCGACAGCTCGTACTGCTCCTGGTCGGCACCTTCGGGCAGGCGGCGTTCGAGCCAGCCCTGGGCCAGCCAGTGCGCGATGTAGGCCTGCGCGGTACGCGGCAGGTCGCGCGACAGTTCGTCGCCGTTGAGCTGGTCCAGCGCACGTTGCAGGCGCTCGTTGAGCACCGACGACGACAGCGTACGCTCGCCGTCCATCAGCAGCCCTTGCAGCAGGCCGATGATTTCCGGAGCGTGGTCGGCGGCGAGCAGCTTCCACTGGGGCTGTTCGCGCAGATGGCGGTAACGGGAGATGCGTTCGCGATGCTTCATGCAGCGAAAGGAGTCATGAGGGCTGGCGGGGACGAGCAGCCGCGCACGGCGGCCGCGCGGGCAGCCGTGGGCATGCCGGCCACCAGGGGCCGGCGGGGTGCGGGCAAGCGGCTCAGCGCTTGCCGCCCACTTCGATGAAGCGCAGGAACTCGGCGCGGGTACGCGCGTCGTCGCGGAAGCTGCCCAGCATCTTCGAGGTGACCATGCTGACGCCGCGCTTGTGGATGCCACGGGTGGTCATGCATTCGTGGGCGCCTTCGACGACCACGCCGACACCGATCGGCTGCAGCACATCCTGGATGCACTGGGCGATCTGCGCGGTCATCTTCTCCTGCACCTGGAAACGGCGGGCGTAGGCTTCAACGACGCGGGCCAGCTTGCTGATGCCCACCACCTTGCCGGCCGGCAGGTAGCCGACGTGCACGCGGCCGATGATCGGCGCCATGTGGTGTTCGCAGTGGCTTTCGTACTCGATGTCGCGCAGGACGATCAGTTCGTCATAGCCGGCCACCTCCTCGAAGGTCCGCTCCATGTAGGCGCGCGGGTCGTCGCGGTAACCGCTGAACCAGTCGCCATAGGCTTCGGCGACACGGCGGGGGGTATCCAGCAGGCCTTCACGGGACGGGTCCTCACCGGCCCAGCGCAGCAGGATGCGCACGGCATCCTCGGCCTGGTCCTGGGTCACGTCGCCCTGCGGGGCGGCCTTTTCGTTGTTCTTGCTCATTGCGTACAGCGTCCCGAACGGGGGGCGAGCATCGTACCCGACCGGGGGGTGGGTCGTCCTGTTGGGACGGTTCATCGGGGGGTCGTTGTTGGCGCGTCGTTGCTATCGGTCTGGAGGGGGAGAGGGGACTGCGCAGGACACGCCGTAAACCCGTCCCTGGGGGCTCGATGGCGCCATCCATGGCGCCAACGGTCCTGCGCAGCCCCCTCTCCCCCTCCCTGACAGTTTCCTGCGGGCGCGGCCGGACCGCCCGAAAGCGGGGTCAAGAGCTGGGGTTCATGGCTTCGGAAGCACCACGCGCGACTGCGCGACTGCTGTGGTGGGTGCGGACCGTTGGTCCGCACTGCTTCTGCCCTTGCCTTTTAAAGAGCCAACCCTCCGCGCTCGCGGGATGTGGGACGGGTGGCGGAGGGCCGGGCTGGGCAGGGCCGTGAGGCGCATGGATGCGCCGATCGAGCTTACATGGGTGAGGGCGCTTAGCTTGCGAAGCACTGCTTCGCAAGCGACCGAACGCCCAGCCGCCAGCGGCTGGGCCGGGCCCCGGAGGGTACTTGCAGCGTGCCCTGCCCCGTCCGGCCCTCCGCCACCCCAGCCGATAGCCAGCAGGCGCAACGCTTTCCTCAAAACACCCACCCATTCAGAAAAACCCATTGATAGGAATGAAATTAGTAGTATCCTATCTATCTCTTATGGACCGACCCCTCGACGAGCGCACCGTGCTGCAGATGCAGCTCAGCTCCGGCCTGCTGTACGCAGGGCGGCAGTGGCAGCGCCTGGCCGACAGCCGGCTCGGCAGCTACGGCATCTCCACCGCCTGCACCATGCCCCTGCTGATGATCGGCCGCTCCGGCGGTGGCATCCGCCAGGTGGCGCTGGCCCAGCAGCTGGGCATGGAGGGTCCTTCCCTGGTGCGCCTGCTGGACAAGCTGTGCGCCAGCGACCTGGTCCGCCGCGAGAGCGATGCCAGCGACCGCCGCGCCAACCTGCTGTGGCTGACCGACGCGGGACACGCGCTGGTCAGCGAGCTGGAAGACCAGTTGATCGGCCTGCGCCAGGACGTGTTCGGCGAGCTTTCCATGGATGAACTGCACGCCGTGCTGAAGGCATGGCGCCTGCTGGCCGAGGCTGCCGACCGCATCACGTAAGACCGCTGCCCCCGAATACCGCCGCTGCCGTGCACACGCCAGCGGCTTTTGCCCGTTGCTGTTGTTTCGTTGTTCCTCCCCTCCCCCACCTCGCCCCCGCCCCTACCGATGCCCGGTGAATTCAGTCTCCACGGAGTGTTCGTCCCGACCCTGCTCGGGTTGATGTTGTTGGCCTATCTGGTCAACAGCGGCCTGCACGCGCTGCTGCAGCGTGCCGGCGCCTATCGCCATGTATGGCACCCGGCGCTGTTCAACCTGGCGCTGTACGGAATCGTGCTGGGCCTGCTGTTCCACCTCCTGCGTTGGATGCAATCGTGAACAAGATCGTGAAGAAGACCCTGCCGGTGCTGCTCACCAGCGCAGCCGTGATCGTCGCCCTGCTGGTGCTGCGCCAGCTGTGGGTCTATTACATGGATGAGCCGTGGACCCGCGATGCCCATGTCGGCGCCGACGTGGTGCAGGTGGCGCCGGACGTATCCGGGCTGGTGGAAACGGTGCAGGTGGCCGACAACCAGGCGGTGAAGAAGGGCGACCTGCTGTTCGTGGTCGACCGTGCCCGTTACCGCATCGCGCTGGAGCAGGCCAAGGCCAGCCTGGGCGAGCGCCAGGCCTCGGTGGCACAGCTGCGCCGCGAGATCGGCCGTGACCGCAGCCTGCAGGACCTGGTCGCCGCCGAGGACGCCGAAGTGCGCCGCGCCAAGCTGCAGGCCGCACAGGCCGCGCTGGCCACCGCACAGGCGGCGGTCGACCTGGCCGAGCTCAACCTGGGGCGCACCGAGGTGCGCGCACCGGCCGATGGCCGGGTCAACGACCGCACCATGCGCGTGGGCGACTACGTGGTGGCCGGCAAGCCGGTGCTGGCGCTGCTGGATACCGGCTCGTTCCGCATCGATGGCTATTTCGAGGAAACCCGCCTGCGTGGCGTGGCCCCGGGACAAGCCGTGGACATCCGCCTGATGGGCGAATCGACCCCGCTGCGTGGCCATGTCGAAAGCATCGCCGCCGGCATCGAGGACCGTTACCGCAGCAATGGCAGCACCCTGCTGCCGAACGTGACCCCGGCCTTCGACTGGGTGCGCCTGGCCCAGCGCATCCCGGTGCGCATCGCCATCGACGAGGTGCCCAAGGGCGTGGAACTGATCGCCGGCCGCACCGCCACCGTAACCGTGGACACCGGCCGCCACCCGCACAACGACAAGGCCGGCACCGCGCCGACACAGGCGGGCCTGTGAACGCCGCCCTGCCCCGTCTCGGCCTGATCGTCGCGCTGGCCAGCCTGGCCGCGTGCAGGACCGTCGGCCCGGACTATGCATTGCCGGAAGGTTCGGCGTTCAAGCGCCCGCAGGCCAATGCCGCCTTCATCGATACCCAGAACCCGCAGATCGCCGCCAACCAGGCGCTGCCCGACCGCTGGTGGTCGCTGTACAACGACCCGGTACTGGAAGGCCTGATCACCCAGGCGCTGCGCGACAACGTGGAACTGAAGGCCGCCGATGCGCACCTGCGCCGCGCGGCGGCGGTGTATGAGCAGGCGCTGGATGCCGGTGGCTTCGAGTACGAGGCCGAGGCCGGCGTCAGCCGTGCACAGCTGTCGGCCGAATCGTTCCTGCAGGAGCACGAGCTGCCGGTGATCAACCTGGCCGATGGCAAGTTCGCGGTCAGCTACCAGTTCGACCTGTTCGGCAAGCTCAAGCGCGGCGCCGAAGCGGCCCGTGCCGACGAGCAGTCGGTCGCCGCGGCACGCGATCTGGCCCAGGTCAGCGTGGTCGCGCAGGTGGCCGACAGCTATCTGGAAATCTGCCACGCCAACCACGAGCTGCACGTGGCCGAGCATTCGCTGCAGCTGCAGCAGCGCAGCCGTACGGTCACCGAGCGCCTGATCGCGGCCGGCCGTGGCACGCCGCCGGAGCTGGCCCGCGCCAATGCTCAGGTCGCTCTGCTGGAAGCTGCATTGCCGCCCCTGCAGGCACAACGCTCGGCCGCTGCCTATTCGCTGGCTGCACTGCTGGGGCAGACCCCCGGGCAGCTGCCGGCCGGGGTGATCGACTGTGCGCATGCCCCCGGCCTGGCGCAGCCGCTGCCGGTCGGTGATGGCCGCGCGCTGCTGCAGCGCCGCCCGGACGTGCGCCAGGCCGAGCGCAAGCTGGCTTCGGCCACGGCACGGATTGGCGTCGCCACTGCCGAGCTGTACCCGGACATCCGCCTGGGTGCCTCGCTCGGTGCCGCCGGCCTGCTGGAAGACTTCGGCACGCCGATGACCCAGCAGTGGTCGATCGGCCCGCTGATCTCGTGGACGCTGCCGTCCTCGGGCACCCACGCGCGCATCCACGCCGCCGAAGCCGGTGCTGATGCCGCGCTGGCCGAGTTTGACCACACCGTGCTGCAGGCGCTGCGCGAGACCCAGACCGCGCTGGACCGCTATGCGCAGGACCTGCGCCGGCTGCAGTCGCTGCGCATCGCGCAGGAGCAGGCCGCACTAGCCGCCGAGCAGAACCGCCGGCTGTACCAGGGCGGCCGCACGCCGTACCTGTCCAGCCTGGATGCCGACCGCAGCCTGGCCACCAGCGATGCCACCCTGGCCGCCGCCGAAGCGCAGGTCTCGCGCGACCAGATCCACCTGTTCCTGGTGCTGGGTGGTGGCTGGCAGGCCAGCGCCGCCGCGCCCAACGCCTCGACCGCAGCGAAGTAAGCCATGAACGCGCTGACCGACCGCCAGGCCTGGCTGTTCTCGATCAAGACCTACCTGGCCGCGGTGGCCGCGCTGTACATCGCCATGGCCGGCAACCTGTCGCGCCCGTACTGGGCGATGGGCACGGTGTACATCGTCAGCCAGCCGCTGCTCGGCCCAACCCGGGCCAAGGGCGTGTACCGCATCGTCGGCACCCTGGTGGCCGGCCTGGCCACCCTGCTGGTGCTGCCGGCGCTGGTGGAGACGCCGCTGGTGCTGAGCGCGGCAATGTCGATCTGGCTGGCCGGCTGCCTGTTCATGGCCCTGCTCAACCGCGGGCCGCGCGGCTACGCGTTCCTGCTGGCCGGCTACACCACCGCCTTCATCGGCTTCCCGGCGGTGACCTCGCCGGAAACCATCTTCGACACGGTGGTGGCACGCAGCGAGGAGATCATCCTTGGCACGGTGGTGGCGGTGCTGTTCGCGTCGCTGCTGTTCCCGGCCTCGGTACGCCCGATGCTGCGCGCGCGCATCGGCAACTGGATGGAGGACGCTGCGCAGTGGTGCCGGCAGATCCTTGAACGTGGCCGCGCGCATGCGCCGCGCAACCGGCTGGCCGCCGACCTGGTGCAGTTCGAGGCGCTGATCGAGTTCCTGCGCCGCGATGATCCACGCCATGCCGGTTCGGCGGTGTCGATGGAGCGCCTGCGCGAGCGCATGCTGCTGCTGTTGCCAGTGCTGTCCTCGATTGCCGACCGCCTGAGCGCGCTGCGCAGCGATGGCCAGGCCCTGCCGGAAGGACTGCCGGCACTGGTCGATGACATCCACGACTGGCTGGACGGGCCCACCAACGCCAGCGAGTACGCCCGCCTGCGCGCGCGCATCAGCGCACTGAAGCCGCAGGTGGACCGCGACCTGCAGCACCTGCAACTGGCCAGCCTGCTGCTGCGCCTGGAGGAGCTGGTGGACCTGTGGCAGGACTGCCGTACCCTGCAGCACGCGATCGACCACGGCACCGCGCCGCTGGACCGCGCGCATTACCGCATCCGCACCGAGCGCGTGGCCGCCGACAAGCACGTCGACTACGGCATGGCGCTGTTCTCCGCGCTCAGTGCCGGCGTGGCACTTATGAGCTACTGCGTGCTGTGGATCGCGCTGGGTTGGGAGGGCGGTGGCAACGGCGCGATGATGGCTGCGGTGACCGCCGCGTTCTTCGCCGCACAGGACGATCCGGCACCGAGCATGGTGTCGTTCCTGGTGTGGGCGATGGTCGCCTCGGTGGTGGCCGGTGTGTACCTGTTCGGCGTGTTCCCGGCGGTGCACGACTTCGGCCTGCTGGCGCTGGTGCTGGCGGTGGCGTTCCTGCCGCTGGGGCTGATGCTGCACCATCCGAAGAGCGCGCTGTTCGCACTGCCGCTGACGGTGAACCTGGCCGCGCTGCTTAGCCTGCAGAACACCTACAGCGCCAACATCCAGACCTTCCTCAACTCGTCGATTGCGATGTTCATCGGCATTGGCTTTGCGGTGGTGATGACCCGCCTGTTCCGCTCGGTGGGTGCCGAGTGGACCGCACGCCGGCTGGTGCGGCAGGGCTGGACCACGCTGGCCGAGGCCGCCGAAGGCCGTGGCCAGCAGGACCGCCAGCGCTTCGCCGCACGCATGCTCGACCTGCTGGGCCTGCTCGCACCGCGCCTGGCAGCGACGCCCGAGGGCAGCGACATCGCCTCGGTGGACATGCTCAACGAGGCGCGCATCGGCCTGAACATCCTGCAGTTGCGTCGCGCACGGCTGGAACTGCCCGAGCGCAGCCGCGAAGCGGTCGAGCACATCCTGGAAGAAGTCGCCGTGCATTACCGCCGTCAGATCGCCGCGCGCAAACCGATCGTGGCGGCCGAAGCGCTGCGTGAGCGGTTGGATACCTCGCTGGGCCGGGTCGGCAGCGTGGCCGCCTGCAAGGCCCGCGATGAAGCCCTGATGGGCCTGATCGGCCTGCGCTTCGCGCTGTTCCCGGAAGCGAAGGCATTGGCGCCGGGGCTGGCGATGAGTGCGGCGACGCAGCCGTAGCGCGATACCCTGTGCGTCCACAGACTCCGCGCCGGGGTCGGATCCTTCGCCCCCGGCGAAGGCTCTGACCCCCGCTCAGCACAGGAAGCTCCAATGAGTTACGACATGATGGTGTTCGAGGCCAGCGCCGCTCCACGCGTGGCTGCCGCCTTCATCGCCTGGTTCGAAAAGCAGACGCAGTGGAACGAGCGCCACGAGTACGACGACCCGGCGGTCAGCAGTCCCGCGTTGCAGGCGTGGTTCGCGGAGATGGCACAGGAATTTCCGCCAATGAACGGGCCGTTGAGCAATGACGACGATGATCGTGCTGAGGTGACCGAGTACAGCATCGGTAGTCAGGTGATCTACGGCGCGTTCGCCTATTCGGTGGCCGAGCGCGCGCACGGGCGGGTGCAGGACCTGGCCGAGAAGCACGGCGTGGGCTTCTTCGATGTGAGTGCCGATGAAGCAGCGATCGTGTTCCCCGATGGGCTGGTACTGATCGCGGAATGAACGTGGCGGCAGGGCTGCGCCCTGCACCTGCCGAATCAACGTCAACGTCAACGGCAAAAGCCTGCATTCCGTGGGTTGGCGGGGTAGGTCCGGTTGCGGGGGGCGCTGCAAGTACGTCCCTGTAAGCTCGGTCGCCGCATCCATGCGGCTCACGCCCCCGCAACCGGACCCACCCCACCTTCGACAGTTTCCCGCGATCTGCAGTAGATCCACGCCATGCGTGGATGAACGTCGGAATGATCGGAATTCGCTTTTGTAGAGTCGAGCCATGCTCGACTGACGCGAAAGGATCGTGGAGGCAACGTTCCCGCTCACCAGCGGAATCGCTAGTCGTCTCGTGTCACCTCTGCGAAGAAGATGTTGACTGCTTGGTCCATCTCATCCGACATGATCTCGGTATGCAGCCTGGCCATTGGGGTATGGCCCTGCGCAATAGCAATGGCCGCGAAGAGTGCTGAGGTTGTCCAAGCCTCCTGCGGCGTCGCGACAAGCATTGCCGCATGTTTCCCCATGCGCTGAATGGCCTGCGAATACTCCGGCTCCAATTCAGCAGGAAGCTCGATGCCTTTGTGGCATCGCAGCGTTTCGATAGTTTGCGCGAGGGAAATAAACTGTAAATCGTCCGAGTCAGCGTCCGCTGGCAATGCGTTGACGATGTATGGCACCGCCGCAAACGAAGCGCTGTAGACATCCCCTTGATGGCACAAGCTGCTCCACAGCTCGTGCCAGGTGTCCTCGATCGGATCGTCTTCGGATCTTTCGTTCTTCGGGATACTGATA
Organism: Stenotrophomonas sp. ASS1; assembly: GCF_004346925.1. Lineage (NCBI taxonomy): Bacteria > Pseudomonadati > Pseudomonadota > Gammaproteobacteria > Lysobacterales > Lysobacteraceae > Stenotrophomonas > Stenotrophomonas oleivorans. Next base: position 4,527,773 of record NZ_CP031167.1, read on the forward strand.
TTGGCCAGCAGCTCCGGAATGTCATCCGCAGCCCCGTAGGCATGCTGTAGCTCGGCCCAGCGTGGATCATCCAAGGCGATAAGCGCCATCTGCCGGTTCCTGTGGCGTGGGATAGCCACGCAGGCTAGGCAGCGCCAGCGGCGTCATCAAGGGGCAGATGCGACATCGGGGCTATGGGGGTCAGAGCCCGTTCCCGTTGGGAACGGGATCCGACCCCGATTCAGAACAATGTGCCCTGCACCGTGGGCTGTTCAATGCGCGCCGGTGCTTCGGCCTCCGCTTCCGCACCCAGTCGCCACGCCAGACCACCCAATCGGCTGGCATGGCGCTTCAGCGCGGCCTGCAGCACGTCGGCGCTGCCCGCCACATGCAGCACCTGGCGGGCGCGGGTCAGGCCGGTGTAGACCAGTTCGCGTGACAGCACGCGGCTGTCCTGGCGCGGCAGCTGCAGCCACACTTCGTCGAACTCCGAACCCTGCGCCTTGTGCACGGTCATCGCGAAGGCGCTTTCGTGCGCGGGCAGTGCCGCCGGGTGGAAGGCGCGCGGCTGGTCAACGGTATCTCCTGGGAACCAGGCCACCATCGCGCCGCTGCCATCGCGCAGGCAGATGCCGATATCGCCATTGAACAGGCGATGACGGTAGCTGTTCTCGGTGACCAGCAGCAGGCGGCCCTGGAAGTAGCCGGGGGTGTTGCCGGCCAGCAGCTGTTCGATGCGGCTGTTGAGCCCGCGTGCGCCCTGCGGGCCTTCGCGCAAGGCGGTCAGCACGCGCAGGCGCCCGGCCTGCTGCAGCGCCCGTACCGGATCGGCGGCGTCGGCCAGTGCACGCCAATGGCCCAGCAGGTGCTCGCGCTGGCCACGCAGCGGGTCGGCTTCGCCTTCGTGGAAATGCACGCCGGCCAGTTCACCACTGCGCAGCAGCTGCAGCGCGGTGCTGCTGTTGCCCTCGCGCACGGCATGGGCCAGCGGTGCCAGGTCCAGTGCATCGCTCTGCCGGTAACCGCGCTGCAGCTGCACGCGGCGGCCGGTGAAGGCGCGTGGTGCGGCCTGCGGCTGCAAGGTGGCCGGCGCCAGCAGACCATGCAGTGCCTGCGCGTCATCAGCGCGGGTACCGATGCCATCACCGCTGGCGCGCAGGATCGCGCTGAGCACGTCGCCGGCCTCGACCGAGGGCAACTGATCGGGATCGCCGAGCAGGATCAACCGGGTGCCGCTGGCGATCGCGTCGACCAGCTTGGCCATCATCGGCAGATCGATCATCGAGGCTTCGTCGACCACGACCACATCCACCGGCAGCGGATTGTCGGCGTGGTGGCGGAAGCGCGGCGAATCGGGAATCACCCCAAGCTGGCGATGCAGGGTGGTGCCGGTACTGGGCAGCGCCGCGCACAGCGCCGGGTCCAGTCCTTGTTCCTGCAGCCGTTGCACAGCCACGCGCAGGCTCTCGGCCATGCGGTCGGCGGCGCGCCCGGTGGGCGCGGCCAACGCTACCTCGGGCAGCGGCTGGCCAGCGTGCCGGGCCTGTGCGGCCAGCAGCAGCAACAGGCGCGCGATGGTGGTGGTCTTGCCGGTGCCGGGGCCGCCGGTGACCAGCGCCAGCGGATGGCGCAGGGTCACGCCGGCAGCGCGTGCCTGGTGATCCTCGCTGCCCGATGCCTGCGGGAACAGCTGCGCGAACAACGGTGCCAGCGCGGCCATGTCCGGTGCCGGCAGCGGATGCCGGCCGATCCGCTGCAGCCCGGCCGCCAGCTGGCGCTCGTACTCACGATAGCGGCGCAGGTAGAGCAGGCCGTTTTCCAGCACCAGCGGCGCATCCTCGGCGATGGCATCGGCCTGCTCCGGCGTCGCGACCCACGGCGATGCGCGCAACTGTGCCAGCCAGTCCTGTGCGGCAGGCCACTCGGATACGCCTTCCAGCAGTCGCTGCGGTTGCGCCGGATCGAAACCGGCGTGGCCCTGCGACACCGCCAGCGAGGCGAGTGCGGCCGCCACTGCCACGCTGTCAGGGGTGTCCTCCCGCAAGCGTTGCAGGCTGGTCGCCAGTGCGTGATCGAGAGTGCGCAGCTGGCCGTTGCGATACAGCTCCTGCAGCAGGCTCATGCGCTGGCTCCGCGGGCACGCGCAGCCAGTTCTGCCTGGGCCTGTTCGCCACCGGCGAACAACGCATCCAGGGCATCCACCAGCGCCAACGGGAAGCGGTCTACATGCACACCGTTACCGGCAGCATCCAGGCCGCGGCAGAACAGGTAGCGGATGCCGCCCATGTCGCGCTCGTAGTCGTAGGCCGCACCCAGGCGGAAACGCAGCCAGCGATGCAGGGCCACGGTGTAGATCAGCGCCTGCAGGTCGTACTCGCTGTGGCGCATGGCAATGGCCAGCAGGTCCCGGCTGTAACCGGGCAGGCGGTTGGACTTGTAGTCGAGCACGTACCAGCGCCCGTCGCGCACGTAGGTCAGGTCGATCATGCCGGTCATCAGCCCTTCCAACCGGCGGCGCTGGCCGAAGCCGCGTCGCGTGCTGGAAACACCGTGCGCATGCAGCACCTGCAGCAGCGCCGGCACCGTGGTCGGCTCGATGGCGAAATGGAAGTCGATTTCCGCGCGACGCTCGCCTTCACCCAGGCTGTGCAGCGCGCCGCCTTCGGGTAGCGGCACGGTGAGCGTGTGGCCCACAAGCGGCACCAGCACCGCCACGCCATCATCCAGATCGACGTCAGCATATCCTTCGTCGTGCAGTGCCTTGCGCAGTACCTCGGCCTGTCCCTCAGGGGCTTGCAGACCTGGCTGCCAATCACCCCATGCGGCGAAGTCGACGTTCTCCATCGCTTCGTGCAGCACATTGCCGAAGCGACTGCCCATGAAGCGCGGGTCGATCGGTGTGCTGTCTTCGGCCGCCGCGGCGGGTTCCGGCAACGCCGGTTCCAGTGGCAGTTCCGGGCCAGCGGGTTCGTCGGCAGCGGGCGCCGGCAGCTCGGTGGCGGCGGCTTCGATATCACTGCCCGCGCCGGCATCGGCGTGGGCCAGCTGGGTGAAGCTGTACACCCACCAGTCGTGCGGGACGCGCCGGGTCAGGGCACGCACCGCCGGAAGGTCACCTTCCACTTCGGCCGCCAGCTGCGGCAGCGCGGCCGCTGCCTCACTGTCATCGATGTGCACATCGGCGTGCGCGCGCAGCGCCTGCAGGTCACCCAGCAGCGGCGCCAGCCGCGTCTTGCCGAGCCCGGCCAGATCACCCACGGCGATCCACAGCGCATGCTCGGCACGGGTCAGTCCCACATACAGCAGGCGCGCATCCTCGGCGCGCTGCTCGCGCTCGCGCTGGGCACTGGCCGCTTCCCAGGCTTCGTCCTTGTCCAGCTTCCAGTGCAGCTGGCGCTGGCCATCCACATGCACCGTGCAGTGCGACGACGTGTTCGGCGCGCCGCCGTCGATGCCGACGAACGGCAGGAACACCAGCGGGTACTCCAGGCCCTTGCTCTTGTGCAGGGTGATGATCTGTACCCGGCGCGCATCCGATTCCAGGCGCAGCAGCTGTTGCTCGTCATCCTGGTCAGCGCTGGCCATCTGCCCCTGCAGCCAGTCCAGCAGGCCGTGCATGCCGAGCGCCTGCGCCGAGGCTTCCTGCAGCAGTTCGCCCAGCTGCAGGTAATTGGTCAGGCGGCGCTCGCCATCGATCAGCGCCAACAGGCGTTCGCCCTGCGCGGCACAGACGTCGGCGATCACTGCGAACGGTCCGCCGCGCTGCCAGCGCTCACGCCAGTGCAGCAGTTGTGCCTGGAACTCGCGTTGCAGGTCGCCCTCGCGTTCCATCGCCGCGATCGCGCTGGCGCGTTGACCGAGCAGGACAGTGGCCAACGCCGCACGCAGACGGCCTTCGTCGGCCGGTTGCAGCAGTGCCAGCAGCAGCGCACGGAGATCGCGCGCTTCAGGGGTGGAAAACAGGCTCTGCTTGCCGGCCGCCACCGCGGGGATGCCGACCGCTGCCAGCGCGCGCTGCACCAGCGTGGCCTCGCGATGCGAGCGCACCAGCACCGCGATATCACCGGGTTGAACCGGGCGCCCACGCAACACGGCATTGCCCGCACGCGCCTCGACCAGGATCTGGTGAATCGCAGCCACGCAGGCCTGGGTCGCGGCATCACGCGAGGCGTCCGCACTCATCGCCTTGTCACCGCCACTGCGCAGCACGCGCAGGGTGAGTGCCGTGGCGGCATGGCCATCACGCTGGTAGTCCTCGTCGATGCGCACGCCACCGGGCCGCACCGGCTCGAACTGGATGTCGCGTTCGAGGAAGGCGTCTTCGCCACCGTTGTCGTACAGCGCCTGCAACGCACGCAGCACAGCCGGTCGCGAGCGGAAGTTCTGGTCCAGCACCGGCGCCTGCTGCGCCACCTGCTTGGCCTTCAGGTAGGTGTGGATGTCACCGCCGCGGAAACCGTAGATCGCCTGCTTGGGGTCGCCGATCAGGAACAGTGCCGGCGCCACGCCGAGTTCGCGCACCTCCGGCGAATCGCCGAACACGGTGTGGAAGATGCCCCACTGGCGATCGTCGGTGTCCTGGAACTCATCGACCAGCGCGATGCGGTACTGCGCACGCAGCTGCCTGACCAGCGCCATACGCTGCGGGCCTTCCAGGGCGAGCGCTACGCCATCGATCAGATCGTCGTAGGTCTGTACCCGGCGCGTGCGCTTCAGCGCCTGCAGGCGTTGCATGGCTTCGGCGCGAAGCGCGTGCAGGAAGTTCAACGCGGTACCACGCAACCAGGCATCGCGTTCGGCCAGCAGCGCGACATAGCGCGCCAACGGCGCCTGCAATGGCGACGATGGCGTGCGGTCGGGGAACTTTTTGTTGGTCTTGTCGGCCAGCACCGCCGGCAGCAGCGCCGGCAGGCGCTCGCTGACCAGCAGCTCGCGCGGGTCGCCGCGCCCGGCCCAGGCCATCATCTGCCGGCCCAGCGGATGCAGCCAGCCCAGCTTGTAGGACACGCCGTTGATCCACTTGTTGTCGACCGCATCGCAGAGGTCGATGAAGAACTGATCGCCATGTTCGCGCACGCTTGCGGACAGTGCCTCGGCCGCGCTCTGCAGCGCCGGGTGTGGATCAGCCAGCGTCACCGGCTGTGGCAACGGGTGCAGGGGCGGCGTGCCCAGCAGCGCGCGCAGATCGGCGGCCAGCGCGTCCGGGTTGGACCACAGCCAGGTCAGCGGCTCCAATGTGGCCGGGTCATTGGCATGCACGCGCCACAGATCAGCGGCCAGCTCCTCCAACAGTTCACGATCGCTGGCCAGCAGTTCCGGCGGATCAAAGGTATGGCCGCTTTCCAGTGCATGCTCGCGCAGCACGCGGGTGCAGAAGCCGTGGATGGTGAAGATCGAAGCCAGGTCGATCTCGTCGGCAGCCACCTGCAGGCGGCGTTTCAGTGCGACCGCGCTCTCGGTTCCGCCCTGTAGATGGCGCTGCAGTACCTCGCGGGTCAACCGCAGGTCTGGCGCTTCACCCTCGGCCGGTTCCAGATCGACCAGGCGCGCGGCCAGCGCCAGGCGCTCACGGATGCGCTTGCGCAGTTCCTGGGTGGCCGCATCGGTGAAGGTCACCGCCAGGATCTGGCCGATGCGAAGGCCCTGCTCCACCACAAGGCGGGTGAACAGCGTCGCCAGTGTGAAGGTCTTGCCGGTACCGGCGCTGGCTTCGATCAGGCGGATGCCATCCAGCGGCAGGGCCAGGTAGGGATCGCCCGCCATACGCTGGGTTTCCTCATCTGCGATGGCGGGGGTCATGCGTTGCCCTCCTGGCTGGTGTCGGCGCCAAGGGCGCGGCCTTCACGCACCGCACTGAAGACCAGCTGGCTGTTGCGCAGCAGCTCGGCATAGCTGGCATCGGTGGCAAACGGGTCGGCACCGCGCAGCAGCAGCTGCCAGGCGTCGCTGCTGGATTCACCCCAGCTGCGGTCGCTGCCATGCCACTGCTTCCAGCCTTCGCTACGCTGTTTTTCTGCTGGCGCGTTGTACAGCACCCAGCCGGTATACGGGGCAAAGCGCAGCGGCTCACGCAGGCCGCGCTGGCGCAATTGCAGCAGCGCGCGCAGCGCGGCGCGTGCAGCGGGGGCGCTCAGTGCTGGCAGCACATGCGGGCCGGGACCGGCGTCACCGCCATCGTGGAACTGCACCAGCGGCAACGCATCGCCGGCGGCGTTGACCAGCAGCCAGTCCAGGCCCTGGCGGATCACTGCATTGCCATTGAGGGTACCGGCGCGCAGGCGCACCAAGCCCTCGGGATGCCGATCGGCCACGCGGCCATGCAGGCGCACGCCGTCGATGTCCACTTCGTAGCGACGGCTTTCCAGCGGTTCGCCTTGCATCCAGCCCAGCAACGCACTGGCATACGGGCGCGTCTTCAACTGCTCCCCCTCGAACTGGCGCTCGCCCAATGGGCCGGACGGCAGCAGGCCGCGCGCGCGCAGCCGCGGGTACAACGGCTCGGTATCGCCGCTGAGCGTGGCACGCACCACCGCCGCCTGCACGCTGCGCTTTTCCGGGCCGCGCGATGACAGCACCAGCGGTTCCAGGTCATCGACCTCCTCGACATCGTCGGCCAGGCGCAGGCCCAGCGACTGTGCGAGGAACTGTCCGGCCGGGTCGCACAGGAAACGGCGCAGGGTATCGAGTGCGACGTCGTCCTCCACCGCATCGTCGAGCGGCGGTGGCAGCGGTGCGTCGAACCACGGCTGCAGTCCACCGCGCTGGCCAGTGAGGCGACCGGCCGCCGGATGCCACTGGCGGCGATAGCTGAAGCGGCGGGGGTCGCCGTCACCGAACGCGGCGGGCGAGAACGGCTGCAAGGCATGGCGCACGGTGAAGTCGCGGACCGCCGCAGGCGGATCGAGGTGATACGCAGCGGCGGCATCGATCAGTTCACTGACCAGCACCGACGGCTCGCGCACGCTGCCATCGCGCGGATCGGCACCGAGGTAGCTGAGGTAGAACACCTCCTGCGCGGCGGCGAACAGCTGCAGGAACAGGAAACGGTCGTCTTCGCGGGTGGAGCGGTCGCCCGGTCGGCGGCGCGGCGTGTCCAGTTCGGCGGTGAGCTGGTTGAGACCGGCCGCCGGGTCACGGCGCGGGAAATCGCCATCATTGAGGCCCAGCACGCAGATCACCCGGAATGGCAGCAGTCGCATCGGCACCATGCGGCCGAAACTGATGCCACCGGTCAGCAGCGGTGCGCGCGTATCGGCCTCGCCCAGCGCGCCGGCGAAGTGCGCACGTACCACCTCCGGCGGCACGCCTTCCGCGAAGCCGGCCTTGGTAGCATCCTCGGCGAACTGGTTGAGCAGCTTGCGCAGGCGCTCCAGCGCGCGCTGGCTGTTGGGTGAACTCGGCGCGGTGGGCAGCAGTGCATCCAGCAACGACAGCAGGCGCTGTCGCCATTGCGCCGGGGTCAGCAGCTCGCCGAGGCGACGCTGGTAGATGGCCAGCACGCGCAGCAGGCGCAGCAGCCGGTCCAGCGCGTCCAGCGCGCCGCCTTCCAGTTCGATCCACGGTGCGACACCGGCCAGGTCGGCCTCGCTGCCGGTGGCATGGCCGAGCACCAGGCGATCCAGCGCGAACTGCCAGGTGTAGGCGTCGTCGGCCGGCGCCTGGTGCTGGTGGCGGTGCTTCGCATCCAGGCCCCAGCGTGCACCGGCCTGCTGCAGCCAGCCATGCAGGCGGTCGAAGTCCACCGCTTCCAGCCCGGCCGCTTCGGCCAGCGGCGCGCTGGCCAGCAGGTCCAGCACTTCATTCAGGCCAAAGCGCGAGACAGGCAGGCCCAGCAAGTGCACGAACACATCAGCCAGCGGTTCACCGGCCAGCGGGCTGCTGTCGGCCAGCGCATAGGGGATGTGCTCCTCCTCGCCACCACGGCCGCCGAACACCGCTTCCAGGTACGGCACGTAGGGATCGATGTCCGGCGCCAGCACCGCGATCTCGCGCGCCTGCAGCGGCGGGTCGAAGCGCGGGTCCTGCAGCAGGCTGCGCAGCTGGTCGTGCAGCACCTGCAGCTCGCGCAGGCGGGTATGGCAGGCGTGCACCTGCAGGCTGGGGTCGTCGCTGCGCAGGCCGTCGCGCAGCTCGCCCGAGGGCAGCGCGCGGCGGTGGAACAGATCGCGCTGCAGGCGATGCAGCAGGCTGTCGGACAGGCCGCCTTCGTCCAGGGTCGGCCGGGTGTCGTCCTCCGGATCGGAATAGGCGGCGATTTCGCCGGCCGGATGCACCACCTCGTAACTGCCCAGCACCGCCATGAAGTCGCGCCCGGCCGCGCCCCAGGCTTCCAGCAGGCGGTTTTCGCCGGCTGCTTCGCCGAAGGGATCGGGCGCGCCGCTGCGCAGGCGCTCGGCCAGGGTCTGCAGATCGCCCCAGTACGACTGCACCGGGGTGGGCATATAGAAGTGCAGCTCGCCAACACGTGCCTGGGTGGCCATCACCCGCAGCACATCGGGTGAGATGTTGAGCGTCGCGAACGCAGACATGCGCGGTGGCAAGCCCTTCGGCAAGGGTTGGCCGGCCCCTTCGAAACGGTCCAGGTATTCCTGGATGCGGCGCGCGCGATAGTCCTGGCCGTGGGTGATGGTGCGCCACAGGATCGCCTGCGGGTCGGCTGGATCGGCACCGGCGGCCCAGCGCAGCAGCCAGTCGCGGCGCCACGCCTGGTACTTCTCGAACACCGAGGCCAGCTCGCCAGCCAGCGCCCACGGCTTCAATGCGTCATCGCCGGCAAGATAGGACTGCAGCGCGCGCATCGGTGGCTGCGCCAGCAACGCCGGGTCGCGCAGGGCCTGGTACAGCTTCCAATGCAGGCCGGCCGCGTCCAGGTCGTCCTGCTCGCCGCTGACGTTGGCCTTCAGCGCGCGCGCCACGAACTCACCCGGGGTGAGGAATTCGAGGTTCGCAGCCACACCGAACTCGGCGGCCAGTGTCGCTTGCAGCCAACGCCGCATCGCTACCTGCGGGATCAGCACCACTTCCGGTGCCAGCAGCGGCTGGCCAGGAACGGGCGCCCGCACATTGCGCGCCAGCAGCGCGGCCAGCACGTCCAGGGAGTTGGAATGGTAGAGGCGGAAATCGCTGCCTGGGTCACTCATCATGCACAGTGTGCAGGACAGCAGGCAGTATTCAATGGTTGGGCCGCGAGCGGTACGGATTGTTCCGGGACGCCAGCCGATTGTCCCGGCCTCCGCCGAGGCTTGTCGTGCAACAATACTGCACCGTCCAGTCTGCTTATGTTCAGCCGACGGGCCCGATCCTTCGATGTCTAAAAAACGTTAATGGTGCCCATGTCGGCTTCCACCTCCAGTCTGGTGCAGTTATCCAACGTCCGCATCGACCGGAGCGGACGCACGATCCTGCGCGACGTGTCGCTGCAGGTGCCCAAGGGCAGCATCACCGCCGTTCTGGGTCCGTCCGGCAGCGGCAAGTCGACCCTGCTGGCGGCGCTGACCGGCGAACTGCGCCCGGTCGCCGGCGAGGTCACCCTGTTCGGCAAGCCGATTCCGCATGACAGCGGCGCGCTGCTGGAAATGCGTAAGAGCGTGGGCGTGCTGCTGCAGGGCAACGGCCTGCTGACCGACCTGACCGTGGCCGAGAACGTGGCGCTGCCGCTGCGTACGCACACCCGCCTGCCGACCGCCGTGCTGCGGCGGCTGGTGCAGATGAAGCTGCATGCGGTGGGCCTGCTGGCCGCCGCCGATGCCTGGCCGCGTGAGCTGTCCGGCGGCATGGCGCGCCGCGTGGCGCTGGCCCGCGCGCTGGCACTGGACCCACCACTGATGATCTACGACGAGCCGCTGACCGGGCTGGACCCGATCGCCTCGGGGGTGATCATGAGCCTGATCCAGCGCCTCAACCACAGCCTGGGCCTGACCAGCATCATCGTCAGCCACCACGTGCACGAGACCCTGCCGATCTGCGACCAGGTGATCGCGATCGCCAATGGCGGCATCGTGTTCCAGGGCACGCCCGAGGCACTGCAGTCCAGCCAGGACCCGCTGCTGCGGCAGTTCCTGCACGGCCAGCCCGATGGCCCCATCCCGTTCGATGCCGCGCCGCGCGCGAGGGTCGCCTGATGCCGTTCGTTCAAGCCACCCGCTCGCTGGGTCGTGCCGGCCTGTTCTCGCTGACCGTGCTGCGCGGTTCGCTGCCGACCCGTGATTTCCTGGCCGAGTTGACCCGCGAGATCTACAAGATCGGTGCGCGCTCGCTGCCGATCATCGCCGTCGGCGGTGCCTTCGTCGGCCTGGTGCTGACCCTGCAGGGCTACCGCACGCTGACCACCTTCGGTGCGGCCGACGCACTGTCGACCCTGCTCGGCCTGTCGCTGTACCGCGAACTGGCACCGGTGCTGACCGCGCTGCTGTTCATTGGCCGCGCTGGCAGCTCGATCGCCGCCGAACTGGGCCTGATGCGTGCCACCGACCAGATCAAGGCGCTGGAGCTGATGGCGATCGACCCGGTGGCCAAGGCGGTGGCGCCGCGCTTCTGGGCGGCGGTGCTGACCGTGCCGCTGCTGACTGGCATCTTCTGTTCGCTTGCAATCAGTGCCAGCTACTTCGAAGCGGTGCACGTGCTGGGCCTGGACAACGGCGTGTTCTGGTCGGCGCTGCGCAACAGCGTGGACTTCTGGGACGACTTCGGCGTGGCAATGCTGAAGTCGGCGATCTTCGGCGGCACTGCCGCGCTGGTTGCCGCCTATGTGGGTTTCCACGCCGAGCCGACCATTGAAGGCACTTCGGTGGCGACCACCCGTGCGGTGGTCAACGCCTCACTGCTGGTGCTGATGTTCAACTTCGTGCTGTCGGCAATGTTGTTCACCTAACCCCTCCACCGGCGGTGCGCAGGCGCGCGCGGCCACAACGACTCGATCAGGTAATCCACATGGCCATCCGCGGTCCCAGACTCGAATTTTCCGTCGGCGCCTTCCTGCTGCTGGCCCTGGCCTCGCTGATGGTGCTGGCCGTGGCCTCGACCAACCAGCGCTGGAGCTGGGGCAGCGAAGGCTACGACCTGAAGGCACGCTTCTCCCAGGTCGGCCAGCTGCGCAAGCAGGCGCCGGTGAAGATCGGCGGCGTCACTGTCGGCCAGGTCGCTTCGATCGACCTGGACCCGGTGAAGTTCGAATCGATCGTCACCCTGCGCATGGACAGCAAGGTCAAGGACCTGCCGGCGGACACCTCGGCCGGCATCTTCACCAGCGGTTTGCTCGGCGAGAGCTATATCGGTCTGCAGCCGGGCGGTGATCCGGACGTGCTGAAGGCCGGTGACGAGATCGTCTTCACCCAGCCGGCGGTGGACCTGATCCAGCTGGTCGGCAAGTACATGTTCAGTGGCGGTGCCGGTGGCGGCGCTGCTCAGAAGCCCAACGATGGCGCGCAGGCGCCTGCAACGGAACCGCAACCATGAAGATGAAACTGATCCCGACCCTGCTCGCCTCGGCGCTGCTGGCGGCCACCCCGTTCCTGGCCCAGGCCCAGGCCCAGGCCGCTGCGCCGGCCGCTGCCGCAACGCAGAGCCAGGCCGGCAAGGTGGTGATCGATGCCAGCAGCCGCATCCTGTCCACGCTGCAGCAGCGCAAGAGCGAGTTCACCAGCAACCCGGCCAGCCTGCGCAGCTACATCGACAGCGAGCTGACCCGCACCTTCGACCGCGACTACGCCGCGCGCCTGGTGCTGGGCCCGCACGCCCGCGGCGCCTCCGACGCCGACATCAAGCTGTTCGCCGATGCCATGGCCGACAGCCTGATGCAGCGCTACGGCTCCACCCTGCTCAACATCCAGGGCAAGCCGAGCTTCCGCCTGAAGGGTGAAAGCCCGCTGCCGGGCAATCGTGGCGTGCGCGTGAGCACCGAACTGGTGCGCGCCGGCAACGAACCGACCCCGGTCGAGTACTGGATGCGCAACGTGAACGGCCAGTGGAAGATCTTCGACGTCAACATCGAAGGCATTTCCTACGTGCAGACCTTCCGCAACCAGTTCGACACCCCGCTGCGCCAGAAGGGCATCAAGCAGGTGGCCAACGAACTGCACAGCGGCAGCATGCAGGCCGGGCCCGCGGGCAATGGCAAGTAACGCACTGGCGCTGCTGGAAGGCGACACCCTGCGCCTGCGCGGGGTGCTCGACCGTGCCGCGGTGATCGCGCTGTGGCCGCAGCTGCAGGCCCTGCCGGCAAAGCTGTCACGGCTGGAGCTGGGTGAGGTCGAACGCGTGGACAGCGCCGGCCTGGCGCTGCTGGCCGAGCTGGCCGCACGTGCGCGCAAGAGCGGTCACCCGCTGGCAGTCTCCGGCGCGCCGGCCGGCTACAACGAGCTGAGCGCAGCCTACCGGCTGTCGCCCGACCTGGATTTCAACGCTACTTCTGCTGCGAGCTGACATGAACGTCGTACGCACTTTCCCCCTGATCGTCCTGGCCACCGCCCTGACCGCCTGCGCCGGCAAGCCCGCACGCAGCGATGCACCCGCAGCCAGCACCGTGGTCCCGGCCAGCACCATCGCCGAGGCCTCTGCCGCCACCACCGATACCGCTACGGTCGATGCCGCACCGGCAACAGCCGTGGTTGCCGCACCTGCGCCGGCCACGCCGCCATCCGCACCGGCCCGCAGCGCCGACACCGATGCGGCCAGGGCCGCGGCGGCGACCGCCCCCGGTGGTGACGACGACTTCGATGCCCTCTACGGCGGTGCCGGCAACACTGGCAGCGCCGCAGCCTACGATCCGTGGGAACCGTTCAACCGCAAGGTGCACACGTTCAACAACGCGGTTGACCGTGGCATCGCCCGCCCGCTGGCCACGGCCTACACCCACGTGGTGCCGCGCTTCGCCCGCACCGGCGTCAGCAACTTCTTCAGCAACCTGCGCGCACCGGTGACCATCACCAACCAGCTGCTGCAGGGCCGTGGTGCCGATGCGTGGGACAGCCTGGGCCGCTTCCTGATGAACAGCACGCTGGGTATCGGCGGCCTGTTCGATCCGGCCAGCAAGGCGATGGTGCCGCGTCGCAATGAGGACTTCGGGCAGACCCTGGGTGCCTGGGGCTGGCGTCGTTCGCGTTACGTGGAACTGCCGTTCTTCGGCCCTCGCACGGTGCGCGATGTGTTCGGCCTGGCCGGTGACATTCCGCTGTCGCCGATCCGCCGCATCGAAGAGGACAAGATCCGCATCGGCCTGCAGGGCATGCAGCTGGTCGATACCCGCGCGCAGCTGCTGGCGATCGACGACCTGCGTGACACCGCCGTGGACGAGTACTCGCTGGTACGCGATGCGTGGATGCAGCGCCGCAACTACCAGATCGAGAACGATCTGCGCAGCAAGCGCGACCGTGGCCATGACGATGCCAATTCGCCGATCCCGGTCGATGCGATGCCGATGCCGCAGTGGACGCACTGAGTCCGGTCTGCAGCGCATGAAAAAACCCCGCCTCGGCGGGGTTTTTCTTTTCCGGTAGGTGCCAACCTTGGTTGGCACGCTTTCCTCAGGCTGCCAGCGCTGCCTCGATGGCCTCGCGCAGGCGCGCGTCATCGGCAGCCACGTCCGGGGCGAAACGCGCGATGACCTTGCCGTCGCGGCCAACCAGGAACTTCTCGAAGTTCCACAGCACCGCCGGTGCTGCGTGGATCGGGATCTCCTTGCTGGCCAGGCGCTCACGCAGCGGGCCTTCGCCGATCGACTGCGGCTGGGCGGCGGTCAGCTGCTGGTACAGCGGATGGGTATCGTCACCGGCCACGCTGATCTTGGAGAACATCGGGAAGCTGACGTCGTAGGTGAGCTGGCAGAACTGCTGGATCTCCGCCTCGCTGCCCGGCTCCTGGCCGAGGAAGTTGTTGGCGGGGAAGCCCAGTACTTCCAGACCCTGCGCGTGCTTTTCCGCATACAGCGCCTGCAGGCCTTCGTACTGCGGGGTCAGGCCGCACTTGGAGGCGACGTTGACCAGCAGCAGTACCTTGCCCTGGTAGTCGGCAAGCGAGGACGGCTGGCCGTCGATGGTGGTGAGGGAAATGTCCTGGATCGGGGTGCTCACGCGGGGGCTCCGGCAACAGCGGGGAATGGCCCACCAGCATAGCGCCGCGCGATGGCGGTAGTGCCGGCCGCTGGCCGGCAATCGTGCGACCGTTCGCAAGGGTTCATGCGGTTGCCGGCCAGTGGCCGGCACTACGATCAGTCCACGCAGATCGTGCCCTGCGCCTTGCCGTCATCAATGCGCTGGCGGCAGCCGAAGTTCTGGAGCACATCGCGCTGGCAGGTACCGGTAGCGGCGCTGCCAGCGGCCACCTCGGGACCGGCCAGGCACTGGCCCGTGCAGTCGCTTTTGCGGCTGCAGGCCTTGCCGGCATCGGCATAGGGAATCACGCACTGCTCGCGTTGCAGCCGGCCCAGCCGTTGCAGGCTGCCGCCGGCGGCCTGGCAGTCAACGTCGCGCGCTTCGCGATACGCCTCGGCCGCTTCAGGGCTGGTGGCTGCGGCAGGTGCCGCGGTCGTATCGGCAGCCGGTGGTGCGCTGCTGCAGGCGGCAAGCAGCGCGGTCAGGACAAGGCTGGTGAAGCGGCGCAGGCGCATGACGATACCTGATCGAGGCGGACAGGCCGCCAGCATACGCATCGGCGATGCAGGCGGCGTGTCAGCGTGGCTCAGGCCTCGTCGCCGTCACTGCCTTCCTCTGCTGGCAGCGCGTCCGGCAGCAACTGGCGGCTCTGCTCAACCGGCAGCGACTCGACATCCCTCAGCTTGCGGGCGATCGCGCGGGTGCGCACCCCGGTCTGGTCGATCTGCTTGCTGGCCTGGTCCAGCTTGGCCTTCACGTTGTCCAGTACATCACCGAACTTGCCGAACTCGGTCTTCACCGCACCCAGCAGGCTCCACACCTCGCTGGACCGCTTCTCGATGGCCAGCGTGCGGAAGCCCATCTGCAGGCTGTTGAGCAGTGCGGTGATCGTGGTCGGCCCGGCGACCACCACGCGGTGGTCGCGCTGCAGCAGATCGACCAGGCCGGGGCGCCGGATCACCTCGGCATACAGGCCTTCGGTAGGCAGGAACATCACCGCGAAGTCGGTGGTGTGCGGCGGCACGATGTACTTCTCGCAGATCGACTTGGCCTGCACCTTCACCGCACGCTCCAGCTGCGCACCCTGCACGCGTACCAGTTCGGCATCACCCTGCTCCTGTGCGTCCAGCAGGCGCTCGTAGTCTTCGCGTGGGAACTTGGAGTCGATCGGCAGCCACACCGGCGTGTCATCGCTGCTGCGACCCGGCAGGCGCACGGCGATGTCGACCATTTCGCCACTATCCGGGCGTACCTTCACCCCGCGCGCGTACTGCTCCTGGATCAGGGTCTGCTCGAGGATGTTCTCCAGCTGTACTTCACCCCAGCTGCCGCGCGTCTTGACGTTGGTCAGCACGCGCTTGAGGTCACCCACGCCGGTGGCCAGCTGCTGCATCTCGCCGAGGCCGCGCTGCACCTGCTCCAGGCGCTCCGAGACCAGTTTGAAGGACTGGCCAAGGCGTGTTTCCAGGGTGGACTGCAACTTCTCATCCACCGTCACGCGCATCTGTTCCAGCTTCTGCGCATTGTCGCTCTGCAGCGCGCGCAGCTGCTCTTCCAGCGTCGTGCGCATCTCGGCGATGCGCTGCTCGTTGCGCTGGGTCAGTTCCTGCAGGCGCAGGCCAAGGCTTTCAGTCAGGCGCTGCTGCGACTGCGCGCCCTCCTCGCGGCCCTTGCGTGCATCGTCCACCAGGGTCTGCCGCAGCGCGCCGAGCTGGGTATCGGTACGCCCGGTGAGCTCCTGCAGCTGCTGGCCAAACGCATGGATGCGGGCTTCCTGCTGCTGGCCGAAGGTCTCCAGCTGGCCGCGCAGCTCCTGCAGCCGCTGTCCCATCAACGCCGCGCCGCGCTGCTGGCTCTCGGCCGCTTCGGCGCGCGCCTTGCGGGCATCTTCGCCCAGCGCTTCGCGCAGCAGGTCGAGGCGCTGGTCGGTGCGGGTGGACAGATCGGTCAGCGCGCGGGCGAAGCCATCGAGCTGTTCGCGCAGCTCGCTGCGCCCGGCCCGCGCCTCCTCGCGCACCGCCTGTTCCAGGCGGTCATGCGGCGGGCGGCGCAGCAGGGCGACCAGCTGCAGGATGAGCACGGCCAATAGAAGGCCGCCAATGAGCAGATATTCGGTTTGCATGGGGCAAGTGTAGGCTGGCCGAGTCTCAACTGCTGCGTCAGGACCATGGTCGTCCTCTACGGAAAGCCCACCTCCATCAATGTGCGTAAAGTGCTGTGGCTGTGCGCGGGGCTGGATCTGCCCCTGCACCACGAACCGGCCCCCTCGCCGGACCTGCTGGCCACGCTGAACCCCAACCGGCAGGTGCCGGTGCTGCGTGATGGCGACTTCGTGCTGTGGGAATCCAACAGCATCTGCCGCTACCTGGCCGCACGCGCCGGTCGCGAGGATCTGCTGCCACATGCAGCAAAGGACCGGGCCCGGGTGGAGCAGTGGATGGACTGGCAGGCCAGCGACCTCAACAGCGCATGGCGCCATGTGTTCATGGCGCGCGTGCGCCAGCATCCGGACTATCCGGATGACGCCCGTGCCGAGGCCAGCCTGGCGCAGTGGAACCGGCTGATGGGCGTCCTTGATGCACAGCTGGCCACTACCGACGGCTACGTGGCGGGCAACACCTTCACTCTGGCCGACATCGTGCTCGGGCTGTCGACCCAACGCTGGTGCAGCACACCCGGCCACAAGCCCGTGCTGCCACACCTCGCGGCGTGGTTCGAGCGCCTGCGCCAGCAGCCCGGTTTCGCCGAACACGTCGACAACGGCGTGGCCTGAGGCAGAGGTCAGATCCCTTTCCCAGCGGGAAAGGGATCTGACCCCAAGGGCGCGGGAACAACCTGCGTTACCAGCCTTCCAGCACGATCTTGCCCTTGGCGCGGTGGCTCTCCAGCAGCGCGTGGGCACGCCGCAGGTTGGCCGCGTCGATGCGCCCGAAATGCTCGCCCAGGGTGGTCTGCAGCACGCCTGTGTCGATCAGCTCGGCCACCCGGTTCAACAGGTCATGCTGGCGCTGCATGTCGGCGGTCCTGTAGAGCGGCCGGGTGAACATCGACTCCCAGTGCAGTGACAACGCCTTGCGCTTGAGCGCCATCACGTCGACCTGGCCGGGATCATCGATCAGCCCCAGCTGGCCCTGCGGCGCCAGCAGTTCCACGATCTGCGCGTAGTGCTGGTCGGAGTGGGTCAGGCTGGCCACGTGCTGCACCTCGCTGATGCCGAGCCGCGCCAGGCCCTCGGCCAGCGGCAGGCTGTGGTCGATCACATGGTGTGCGCCCATTGCGTACGCCCAGTCCTGGGTATCCGGACGCGAGGCGGTGCCGATCACCGTCAGTTTCGTCAGCTTCCGCGCCAGCTGCACCAGGATCGAACCGACACCGCCAGCAGCACCGATCACCAGCAGGGTCTGGCCTTCACCGCCGCCCTCGGGAATGCGCAGGCGGTCGAACAGCAGCTCCCAGGCCGTGATCGCGGTCAGCGGCAGCGCGGCGGCGGCCGCATCGCCGAGACTGGCCGGCTTGCGGCCGACGCTGCGTTCGTCCACCAGCTGGTACTCGGCGTTGCTGCCCGGGCGATCGATGACGCCGGCGTAGTAGACCGCATCGCCGGGCTGGAACAGGGTCACCTCGCTGCCCACCGCGTCGACGATGCCGACCGCATCCCAGCCCAGCACGCGCGGGCCATCGGTGGCCACGCCGCGACGGACCTTGGTGTCGACCGGGTTCACCGCCACCGCGCGCACCGCCACGCGCAGGTCACGCGGGCCGGGCTGCGGCAGCTCCAGTTCGATGTCGATCAGGGCCTGGGCATCATCGATCGGCAGGCCGGCTTGGGTGTAGGCAATGGCGCGCATGGCAGCGGTCCAGTGGGGAAGGAGGCGACAGGTTGCGCCGCACGCGCTCCCGCAGAAAGGCGCAGAATCGGGCAGCACTTTCACTCTGGCAATGAAGATGATCCGCTTCGACGATCTGCAGCTGTTCGTCCGCACTGCCGCACTGGGCAGCTTCTCGCAGGCGGCGCGCGAGGCCGACCTGCTGCCCGGGCAGGTCGCCGCGGCGGTGGCGCGGCTGGAACGCGAGCTGGACCTGCGCCTGTTCGTGCGCACCACCCGCAGCCTGCGCCTCACCGGCGAGGGTGCGCTGTACCTGCCGTATGCGCAGGAGGTACTGGCCACCCTGCGCGAGGGCCAGGCGCGCGTGCAGGGCGAGGACACCGAGCTGCACGGCACCCTGCAGCTGTCGGCGCCCTCGGACCTCGGCCGCAACCTGCTGCTGCCCTGGCTGAGCGCCTTCCGCGCCGCGCACCCGCGGCTGCGCCTGCACCTGCGCCTGTCCGACGAGGTGGCCGATGTATTCCGCGACCCGGTCGACGTGGCCATCCGCATCGGCCACTTCGACGACGCCAACTACGTCGCCCTGCCGCTGCTGGAAGGCAATCGACGCGTGCTGGCCGCCTCGCCCGGCTACCTGCAGCGGCGTGGCACGCCCACCCGCCTGGAGGATCTGCGCGAGCACGACTGCCTGGTCTATCAACTCAACGGCCGCGCCTACGATCGCTGGTCATTCGAGGTCGACGGGCGTCGCAGCGTGATTCCGGTGCGCGGTCCGCTGGTCTGCGACGACGCCGATGTAGTGCGACGCTGGGCCGTGGCCGGCGAAGGCATCACTTACAAGTCCTGGCTGGACCTGCGCGAGGACGTGCTGGCAGGGCGCCTGCAGCTGCTGCTCGACGGTGTTGGCAGCAGCATTCCGTTGCAGCTGGTATGCCCGCACCGCAAGCAGTTCTCGCCCGCGGTACGGCAACTGCACGCGCAGCTGCGCCAGCACCTGCAACCGCTGCTGTCTGGCATGCCCGATGGACTTCTCCGCCCCCTGTCGCCCACCCCGGTGCTGGCCGACAATGGCGGCCCCCCGTAAGAGAGAACACCGCCATGCCGTGGATGGGCATCCAGGACCTGTGGACGTTTCTGGTCGCCGTGCTGGTGTTTCTCGCCCTGCCTGGCCCCGGCACCTTCACCCTGCTGACCGCCACCGGCCGGGGCGGCGTGCGCGGCGGCTACACCGCACTGGCCGGACTGCTGGTCGGCGATCAGATCCTGATGTGGCTGGCGCTGGCCGGTGTGGCCGCACTGCTGAAGGCCAACCCCTTGGTCTTCCACGCTGTGCAGTACCTGGGTGCGGCCTACCTGGTATGGGTAGGCATCAGCCTGCTGCGCACGCCGAAGCACGAGGGCGGTGATGCTGGTCCGATCCGCATGCAGCCGGGCCGCTACTTCCAGCAGGCGATCCTGGTCAGCCTGCTCAACCCGAAGGCGATCCTGTTCTACATGGCCTTCCTGCCGCTGTTCATCGATCCGAAGGCACACCAGGGCATCGCTACCTTCGCGGCCCTGGCCGGCATCATCCTGGTGGTCAGCATCGCCTACTGCTCGATGCTGATCGGCGTGGGCAACCTGGCCCGTCGCCGCCTGATCCAGCATCCGCGCATCAGCGATGCGCTGCGTCGGGTGGCCGGCCTGTTCCTTGTCGGGTTCGGCATCCGGTTGGGGTTGAACGGATGAAACCCTGGCCGACGGCGATGGGCGCCCTGCTGCTTCTGGCCAACACGACCGCCCCGGCGGCCACCGCACAGGATCATCGCTGCCTGAGCGGCGGCCGCAATGACGGCATCCATCTGGAATGGCGTTGGCTGGATGACGGCCAGGCCGACGTTCGCTATGCCGGGCAGCGCGAACGCCTGCTGCTGCGCCGGGTTTCAATGGAGACCACGGTGCTGGCCGAAGACCGCCCCTACCAGTTCGACAGCGTCTGGGAAGAGCGCATCAACGGGCGCCTCAACGGCCGCTACCTGCTGAGCACGCAGGGCGCGCTGGTGCTGGACCTGAGCTACGAGCGTAGCCGCGACGGACGTCGCACCACCTTCCACGATGACGTCGAGGCCTGGCAGGAAGACGGCTGCCGCTGGCCCGGCAAGGTGGCCGAGTGAGCATCATGGACGACGACACCCTGCTGGAGCGCAGCTGGGAATATCGGGAGGAGACGCTGTACCGGCGGTTGTTCGGCGATACCGGGCCGGGGATCTATCCGATCGACATGGATCTGCTGCGCAACGTCTTCAAGCAGGACCAGATCGACCCGCGCTGGCTGCATGTCGGCGTCAATGCCTGCCCTCCGCACGGTGATCGAACGCACTGGATCTATGTCAGCTCCGGCCTGTCCAACCCCTGGGAAGGGCGGCACGAAGATGGCGATTCGGGGTTGGGCATCGAACTGATGCTTGAGACGCAGGAAGAAGCGACCTGGGCACTGACCACCTTGCGCTGGTTCACCGCGTACCACCTGCTGCTGTGCCACTCACGCATGCCCGGCAATCCGTTGGCGCCATGGGACCGGCTGAAGCTGGGGGGGCCGGTGGATCACGCAGGGAGCATGCTGCAGGCGGCCGTCTTCGTTCCGTCGTTGCATTTCCCGGGACCCCAGCAACTGCCATCGGGACGATTCGACTTCCTGCAGCTGCTGCCGTTGACCCTGGACGAGCACGCGTTCGGCCGCGCGCAGGGCTTCGAAGTACTGGTGGCCCAGTTGAGAACCCAAGGTGCGGCGCCAGTGGTCGATCCGCAGCGGGTCAGCATCGATCTGGCCCCTGCTCTCACGCTTCAAGCGCCTCCCGGCTCGCCTTGAGGGATCGAATCATTTCGAATCCTGCCGGCATTTGTGCCGATTCCGGCAGAATGCTCGGAGTACAGCCGCGCCGGTGACGCATCTGACCCTCGCATGACCCCCGTCAGTGGTAATGCTGCGCTGCGTTCGGTCACACTCGGGAACTTGTCGTTCTTAGTCACCCCTTCCGAGGCCTGCATGTCCCTGTTCCGGCGCAAGTCCCTAGATTCCGTCACCGTCCATGAAGCCGGCAGGCGCCTGATCCCGACGCTCAGCTGGCCGCACCTGATCGCGCTGGGTATCGGCGCCATCGTCGGTACCGGCATCTACACGCTGATCGGCGTCGGTGCCAACCTGGCCGGCCCGGCCGTGCTGATCTCCTTCGCCATCGCCGGTGCGGTCTGCGCCTGCGCGGCACTGTCCTACGCCGAGCTGTCGACGATGATGCCGGCCGCCGGCAGTGCCTACACCTACAGCTACAGCGCGCTGGGCGAGGTGTTCGCCTGGGTGGTGGGCTGGAGCCTGATCCTGGAGTACTCACTGGTGGTGAGTACCGTGGCGGTGGGCTGGTCCGGCTACTTCGTCGGCTTCCTCGAATGGGTCCACACCCAGTTCGGCTGGAACGTGCACCTGCCAGCGTGGCTCGCAGCCGGCCCGCACGTGGAAGGCGGCATGATCAACCTCCCGGCGATCGTCATCACCTGGCTGGTGGCCGGCATGCTGATGGCCGGCACCAAGGAAAGCGCCACCCTCAATGCCATCCTGGTGGTGTTCAAGCTGATCGCGCTGGCCATCTTCGTGGCCGTGGCCCTGCCCGCCTTCGACAGCGCCAACCTGCAGCCGTTCATGCCGTATGGCTTTGCCAAGTCGATGGGCCCTGATGGCGTCGAACACGGCGTAATGGCGGCGGCAGCGATCATCTTCTTCGCCTTCTACGGCTTCGATGCGATCTCCACCGCCGCCGAGGAAACCAAGAACCCCGGCCGCGACCTGTCGATCGGCATCATCGGTTCGATGATCGGCTGCACCATCGTCTACGTGCTGGTGGCGCTGGCCGCGGTCGGTGCGATGAGCTACGCGGTGTTCGGCCACAGCGCCGAGCCGCTGGCCCTGATCATGCGCCAGCTGGGCCATCCGACCGCGGCGATGGTGATCGGCGTGATCGCGATCATCGCGCTGCCGACGGTGCTGCTGGCCTTCCTGTACGGCCAGAGCCGCATCTTCTTCGTGATGAGCCGCGATGGCCTGCTGCCGCGTGGCCTGTCCAAGGTCAACGCACGCACCGGCACGCCGGTGGCGACCACGCTGTTCACCGCGGTAGTGGTGTCGGCGCTGGCCGGCGTGGCCCGCCTGGATGAGATCGCCGCCCTGGCCAATGCCGGCACCCTGGCCGCGTTCACCGCCGTGGGCATCTGCCTGGTGGTGCTGCGCCTGCGCGAGCCGAACCGCGAACGTACCTTCCGTACCCCGCTGGCCTTCGTGGTCGGTCCGCTGGCCGCGCTGGGCTGCATCTACCTGTTCCTCAGCCTGCCGCACAGCACCCAGCTGTACTTCCTGCTGTGGAACCTGGCCGGCCTGGTGCTGTACTTCCTGTACAGCCGCCGCCACGCGCTGATCGCGAAATAACCGGATCACCGGTAGTGCCGGCCGCTGGCCGGCACCTCGCATCCTGTTGATACGGCCAGTGCCGGCCAGCGGCCGGCACTACCGCCGGGCGGTCAACCGCCCTGCTTTGCAGCGTAGTCCTGCGCCTGGCGCATCACGCGCAGCAGGTTGCCGCCCCAGATGCCGGCAATCTGCTTCTCGGTATAGCCCTTGCGCAGCAGCCACGCGGTGATCTTCGGCAGCTGGCTGACATCGGGCAGGTCGCTCAGGCCACCGCCGCCATCCCAGTCCAGGCCGATGCCCACGTGCTCGGGGCCGACCACCTTGAGGATGTGCTCGAAGTGGGCGAAGAAGTCGTCGAGGCTGGCATGGCGCACCGGGTGCTCGTGGTCCAGCGCCTGCTCGGCCTTCAGCAGGGTAACGCCCTGTTCGATGCCCATGCCTTCCCAGCCACCCAGCTGCTTGCTCAGCGCTTCCTCGGCCTGCTTGCGCTCGGGCGTCTTTGCGGTGTCGATCAGGTAGCCACCATAGGCGTTCACCTGGATCACACCGCCGGCCTTGGCCAGCTTGCGCAGGCGCGCGTCATCCAGATTGCGCGGATGGTCGTAGACCGCCTTGGCCGAGCTGTGCGAGAGCACGAACGGCACCGGCATCATCGCCAGCAGGTCGTCGAACACCGCGTCGGACGCATGCGACTGGTCGATCACGATGCCCAGCTTCACCGCCTGCCGCACCAGATCCTTGCCGGCCGGGCTCAGGCCTTTCCACTCCGCACCCTTGGGGTCAGTGGCCGAATCGGCGAACTCGTTGTTGGCGAAGTGCACGGTGCTGAGCAGGCGCAGGCCGGCGCGGTGGTAGAACGACAGCAGGCTCGGGTCTTCCACCAGCGGGCTGGCGTTTTCCATGCTGATGTAGACCACGCGCTTGCCGGCGGCCTTGATCCGCGCCGCGTCATCGGCGGTCAATGCCAGCGCGAAGCGCTCGGGGTTGGCCGCCAGCATTTCGCGGATCTCCAGCAGCCGCTGCAGGCCATGGTCACGCTCGGCGAGGTGCGCGGCGGGGCTGCGATCGCCCTGATCGGTGTAGATCGCCCAGAAGCCGCCGTCCAGCGCACCTTCGACCATGCGCGGGTAGTCGACCTGCGAAAGCGCGTTGCGGTCGTGACGCTGCTCGATGTCGAAGCCGGTCCGGCCGAAATTGGCCGGCGTATCCAGGTGGCTGTCGAGGGTGACCAGGCGCTGCTGCAGGGCCTTGGCGCGCGCCAGCTCCTGTGCGCTGAACTCGATGGCATGAGCCGACAGCGGCGCGCACAGCGCCAGGGCAAGCACGACGGACAGGTGGCGCAACGATGGCATGGGCTCTCACCGGCAATGGGAAGAGCCCGACCATAGCGCTGCGGACCGCGGATTTGTAGAGTCGAGCTGCGCTCGACTGATCAGGCACCGCGAGTCGAGCATCGCTCGACTCTACATCTGGAAATCAGTCCACCACGCGGCAGAACACGGCCTTGAGGTAACGCGATTCCTGCACGTGGGCCATGAACGGATGGTCCGGGCCGGCGCCGGCCACCTTCAGGATCTGGATCGTACGGCCGGAGAAGTAGGCCGCACGACGCAGCATGTCGAGGAACTGGTCCTCGGCCACCAGGCCGGTGCAGGAGAACGTGGCGAACAGACCACCGGGCTTGACCACGCCCAGCGCCAGCTTGTTCATGTCCAGGTACTTCTTCAGCGCGGTGATGACCTGGTCGCGGTCGCGGGTCATCTTCGCCGGGTCCAGGATCACCACATCGTACTGCTCACCGCGGTTGGCGGCGTCGCGCAGCCACGGGAAGATGTCGGACTGGACGAACTTCGGGCGCACGTTGTTCAGGCGCGAATTGCCCTTGGCGATCTGGATGACGTCTTCATCGATGTCGATGCCGACCACTTCAGTGGCACCACGCGCCGCCGCGTACACGGCGAAACCGCCGGTGTTGCAGCACAGGTCCAGCACGCTCTTGCCTTCCACCTGCTGGCTCAGCCACTCGCGGTTCTCGCGCTGGTCGGCGAAGAAACCGGTCTTGTGCGCGCCGGCCGGGTCGGCGCGGAACTTGATGCCGTACTCGGTGATCACCGACGCTTCGGTGGTGGTGTTGCCGTGGAAGTCGAAGCTCTCCTGCTTCTGCACGTGTTCGTCGGCGAAGCTGTGGAAACGGCAGCCCGGGAACTGCTCGCGCAGGGCGTCGTAGATCCATTCGCGGTGGCGGAACATGCCGGCGGCGAAGAACTCGACCACCACCAGGTCGCCGTAGCGGTCCACCACCAGGCCGGACAGGCCATCGCCCTCGCTGTGCACCACGCGCCAGGCGTCGGACACCGCGTCGAGCTTCAGCACCTCACGGCGCAGCGACACCGCCTGGGCGATCTTGCGCGAGAACCAGCCAGCATCGACCGGCACGTTCTGGTCGGTTTCGAGGATGCGCACGGCGATGCGCGAGTGCCCGTTGTAGAACCCGCGGCCAATGAACTCGCCATCGATGCCGACCACGTCGACGATGGAACCGGGCTTGGGCCGGACGGTCGGTTTCTCGACCAGTTTCTGGAAGATCCACGGGTGGCTGGAACGCCACGCATTCTTGAGGCGGACAATCGGAAGGGGGGTATTCATCCACCTATTGTAGCCGGGGGGCGCTTTCGTAGAGTCGAGATCCTATGTTCGTGGTCAAGCCTGCTGGAAGCAGGCTTGACCCACCTTCAGCATGGCCGGATCGAAGTCCCGGCCGCTTTTGAAGACACCCCAGGCGATCCTGGCCAGCTTTCTGGCCAGGATGTTGAAGACGGCGGTGCTGGGGTGACCACGTTTTGACAGCTCGTCGTAGAGCGGTTGCCCCCGACGACACCGCTTGAGCCCCATGGCGGCCATGTAGAGCATCTGGCGCAGCACTGGCGCGCGCTGTTTGGACAGCCGACGCCGTCCCGTTCTGCCGCCAGACTCGTTGGGCCGGGGATCCAGGCCCGTGCAGGCGATCCACGCGTTGGCGTTGGCCAACGGCCAGCGCGTCATGTAGTAGATCAGGTGAGCGGCGACAGCGGGGCCGATACCAGGGATGGTCAACAGGCGCTTGTAGAGCGTGCCATGCTCTCCATCGCGAGCCAAGCGCTGCAGTTCGCTTTCCAGCTCGGACAGCGTCCCAGCCAGAGCGCAGAACAGATCTGACAGCTCCCCGGGGGCACTTTTGCTTACCCCGAAGGATTGCTCCAGGCGCGCGCGTGTCTTTACCAGCGTCTGCCGCTTGCGCAGCAAATCGTGCATCTGTTGCTGCTCGTCGGTACGCGGTACGTATTCACGCAGGCGATCGTTCTCCTTCTTCACGTACCGGGCGATCGCTTCGGCGTCCATGGCGTCCGTCTTGCCACGCGAGCCCGTCGCCCGGCCGTAGTGCTTGATCAGACGTGGATTGATCACATAGACAACGTGGCCTGCCTGGCCAGCCATCCGAGCCAACAACTCGTAGTACCGCCCCGTCGCCTCCATGCCAATCCGGCATCGCTGGGGCAAGGTGTTGAGCCACTGGGCTATGCCGGCCCGGGTGTTGGCGATCCTGTCGCCGGCCTTGCGGTCGGCCACTGCCGGTACGAACTCCTTGGAGTCCACGTCCACGCCAATATCGAGAGAATCAGACATTTGTACGGCTCCCAGCTATCTTTAAGGGGCTGGGGTGGTACCGCACCGACGTTAGCTTGCCTACATCGACGATCCCCTTTGGGGGCCGTACGATCCTTTATCGACGTTCGTGTGCGGGATGGGGATCGCTCGACTCGTCTGTCGGCTAGTATCCGCAGATGCATGCTTGACGGTCCCTCCACCCTGGCTCCTACATACCGCGTAGGAGCCGGGAGGAACATACAAGCTGGCTCGACGGGCGTTGCTGAACGGCCCGGGCAAGGCGTGCCAACCAAGGTTGGCACCTACCAGGGCGGGCCGGCCGGCGTGCCAACCAAGGTTGGCACCTACCGCGGCGGGCAGGCAGGCATGGCAACCAAGGTTGGCACCTACCAGAGCGGGGGCCCCGGCCGCCCGGCATTTGACGGCAGCCCGGCCAGGCCGCAGAATCGGCGCCAGAAGGGGAGTAGCTCCCAGACGTTGTCGCCGTCATTTCGAGCCCGCAGGCTCCGGTGCAACGGCAGTTCCAGCCGACTGGAACTGCGAGCGAGACCTTCGCCGTACTGGCGAAGCTCTGTCCCCGGATCCCCCTCCCGATCCTCCGTTGCAGATCCTCGCCGTCCGGCCTGGCATTCATCTTTCCAACGGACATTCCCAATGCAGACGATCGGTAACGTGTGGTTGTGGGGCGGCTTCGCAGCGGTGGTGGTCATCGCCCTGCTGGTCGACCTCGTGTTGATGCGCCATGGTGGACCGCACAAGGTCACCTTCAAGGAGGCCCTGTGGTGGTCCATCGGCTGGGTCGCGCTGGCCCTGCTGTTCAATGCGGGCCTCTGGTACTACCTGAATGAGACCGCCGGCCAGGTGGTGGCCAACAAGGTCGGCCTCGAGTTCCTGACCGGCTACCTGGTCGAGAAGGCGCTGGCGGTCGACAACATCTTTGTGTTCCTGATGATCATGAGCTACTTCGCGGTGCCGGAGGAGCAGCGCCAGAAGGTGCTGATCATCGGCATCCTGGGTGCGATCGTGCTGCGTACGATCATGATCTTCGCCGGCAGCGTGCTGATCAGCCAGTTCCATTGGCTGCTCTACGTGTTCGGCGCCTTCCTGCTGTTCACCGGCTGGAAGATGTGGTTCGCCGCCGGCCAGGAGCCGGACCTGGAAACCAATCCCGCCCTGCGCTGGATGCGCAAGCACCTGCGCCTGCTGCCGGACTATGCCGGCAACGCACTGAGCGTGAAGCGCGACGGCGTGCGCTGGTTCACCCCGCTGTTCGCGGTGCTGATCCTGATCGCGGTCACCGACGTGATCTTCGCCGTGGACAGCATCCCGGCGATCTTCGCGATCACCACCGACCCGTTCATCGTGCTCACCTCCAACGTGTTCGCGGTGCTGGGCCTGCGCGCGATGTTCTTCCTGCTGGCCGGCATGGCCGACCGCTTCCACCTGCTGCCGTATGGCCTGGCGCTGGTGCTGGGCTTCATCGGCATCAAGATGATGATCATCGACCTGTTCAAGATCCCGACCCCGGTGTCGCTGGGCGTGGTCGCGGTGATCATCGCCGCCACCGTGGTACTGAGCCTGAAGTATCCGCCGAAGGAAGGCTCCGGCCACGCCTGATCATGGCCGGCCGGCGGGATTGTCCCGCCGGCCGCACCCACTCTCCCGTTGCGGTGGCCTTGGTTTCGCGCCAGTCACCGCCATTGCTGAGGTATGGACAACAACGCGCCCCTGCCCGCTGGCGACGTGCCGGCCCCCCGCAATGACCGCTCGCGCATCCTGCGGGCGTTCAATGTCAGCCTGGCCGCCGTGCTGGTGCTGGTGGCCGTGTTCGCCCTGCAGGGCACGTTCGATTGGCGACCGTGGGCGGTCGCGCCGCTGGAAGCCAAGGGCCTGCTTGGCCTGATCGGCGGCCCGATGCTGCATGCCTCGGTCGAGCACATCGCCGCCAACAGCATCGCGATCCTGATCCTCGGCACGCTGGCCGGCAGCGTCTACCCGAAAGCCACCGTGCGCGCCCTGCCCCTGCTGTGGCTGGGCTCGGGCATCGGTGCGTGGATGCTGGGCAATCCGGGCAGCGTGCACCTGGGCGCCAGCGGCGTGACCCACGGCCTGATGTTCCTGCTGGCCAGCCTGGGCCTGCTGCGCCGCGATCGCGCGGCCATCGCCACCGGCCTGATCGGCATGCTGTTCTACGGCGGCATGCTGATGACCATCCTGCCGCACGCCGATGGTGTGTCCTGGCAGTCGCACATGGGCGGCGCCTTCGCCGGCATCATCGCTGCGCTGCTGTTCCGCAACGCCGACCCGCTGCCGCCGCGCCCGCGCTACAGCTGGGAAGACGAAGAAGAAGACGTCGAACCGCTGGCCGACGACGAGCTGGAGCCGCCGTCACCGCAGCGCGTCCCGGTGCTGTGGCAGCCGCGCGAGGGCCAGGACTACGTGGTGATCCCGTTCCGCCGGCCGGACGAGCCGCGCGGCTGAGCGATGGTAGTGCCGGCCGCTGGCCGGCAACCTCATGAACCGATAGTGGCCGACCTTGGTCGGCGCTCCTGCTGCATGCCAACCAAGGTTGGCAACTACCAGAGCATTCCGTCACATCCGGTAGCGCCGGGCCATGCCCGGCGGCATTGGCCGGTCAGTTCGCCGCATTCCCCGCCGCGCCCATCCCATCCACCGCCTGCCGGCCCAGTGCCGGGTCGTCGGTGAAGAAGGCATCGATGCCGGTGGCCAGGTAGGCGCGCATCTCGGCAACCGACCCCTCTGCATTGCGCGCGTTGTCGGCGCCCTTGCGCAGATTGCTGGCCTGGAAATGGTTCTCCGGGCGGAAGGTATACGGAATCACCATCAGGCCCACTGCATGTGCGTCCTGTACCAGCGTGGTCGGTGTCCCCAGTGCACCCTTGGCGTCCAGCGGAATGATCGAGCGCAGCTCCGGGCCGATGCTGTCGGCGTAGCTGGCAATGTCCTTCAGTCCGGCCGGCGTCATCATCTGCGCGTAGGTCAGCTTGCCACCGGCCTTGGCGATGTCGGCCGGCTGGGTATCGCCCTTCCACAGCAGCTGCAGCAGGCGGATGTTGCTGCCCCGCCCGATCTTGCCGCGCAGGTAGCGCAGGTTGGCGGTCTCGAACGACTGGATGGTGACCGGCCCGACGTTGGTATAGGCGTTGCCGCGCAGCGCGGTCAGGAGCTTGTCTTCCATCGGCAGGCCGATCGACTGGAAGTAGGTCGGATGCTTGATCTCCGGCACCAGGCCGATGCCGCGGTTGGCACGGCCGGCCTGCTGCACCAGGAAGGCAAGGATCTCGTCGAGGCTGGCAATGCGGAACTGGCCATCGTAGGCGGTGCTGCGCAGTTCCGGCAGGCGCTCACGTGCGTACAGCGTCTTCAGCTCGGCCAGGGTGAAGTCTTCGGTGAACCAGCCATCGACCTTCTGCCCGTCGATGACCTTGCTGGTGCGGCGGCTGGCGAATTCGGGATGCGAGGCGACATCGGTGGTGCCACTGATCTCGTTCTCGTGGCGGGCCACCATCACCCCGTCCTTGGTCATGACCAGGTCCGGTTCGATGTAGTCGGCGCCATCGGCGATGGCCTGCGCATAGGCCGCCAGGGTGTGCTCGGGCAGCAGTGCGCTTGCCCCGCGGTGGCCATAGACCGACACCTTGTGCGCGGCCGGGGTGGAGGATTCAGCACTCATGGCCACCGATGGTGCCACGGCCAGCGACAACAGCAACGCACAACCCCACGACTTCACTGCGACTTCCCCAAGCGGTATGTGATGGGCGTCAGTATGCGGCGGCAATGTGACAGGTGGGGGACCTGGGGTCGGATCCCCGCAGGGGCTCCGACCCATGTATCTGGTAGTCGCCGACCTTGGTCGGCGCTCTGCCAGCGGGCGTCGATGACCCGGACGCCCTGTGCCAACCAAGGTTGGCACCTACCAGAGCTCCGCCTTACTTGCCGATGCAGAAGCTGGAGAAGATCCTGCCCAGCAGGTCATCGGCACTCATCTGCCCGGTGATCTCGCCCAGCGCGTCATGCGCCAGCCGCAGTTCCTCGGCGGCCAGCTCCAGGTGCTCGTGCGCCAGCTCGCCGTCGGCGCGCTGCGCGTGCTCCTGCGCACGCTCGATTGCATCCACATGCCGCGTGCGCGCGGTAAACTCGCCATCCACCTGCTCCCCTGCCCCGGCCGAAGCAATCGAACGCAGACGCGCATGCAGATCGTCGAGCCCGGCGCCGGTGGCGGCCGAAACGAACACGCGGTCCGGATCGTCCAGCGTCGGCAGCGCCGTCAGCAGATCCGACTTGTTGTGGATGTAGACCTTGTGCGGCACCGCCGCCACGGCATCGCCCAGCGCCGCTTCGCCGGCCGCTGGATCGCGCGCATCCAGCACGATCAGCGCCAGGTCCGTACGCTCGATTTCCACATGCGCGCGGCGCATGCCTTCGCGTTCGATGGCGTCGCCGCCGTCGCGCAGGCCGGCGGTGTCGACCAGGGTCAGCTCCAGGCCGTCCAGGCGGATGGTCTCGCGCAGGGTGTCGCGGGTGGTGCCGGCGATGTCGGTGACGATGGCGCGTTCGCTGCCGGCCAGCGCATTGAGCAATGAACTCTTGCCGGCATTCGGCGGCCCGATCAGCACCGCATGCAGGCCATCGCGCAGGCGGCGGCCGCGCTCGGCATCCCGCCGCAGCAGGGCAAGATCGCCGCGCGCCTGCTCCAGGCCACGCCGCACCTGTGCCCCACCAAGCGTATCCAGCGGTTCGTCGGCGAAGTCGATCGCTGCTTCCACATGGATGCGCAGCAGCACCAACTGCTCGACCACCGCGTCGATGCGGCGCGAGAACACACCATCCAGCGAACGGCGTGCAGCGCGCGCGGCACGGTTGTCGCCCGCGGCGATCAGGTCGGCGATGGCCTCGGCCTGGGCCAGGTCCAGCTTGCCGTTGAGGAACGCCCGTTCGCTGAACTCACCCGGCCGCGCCTGGCGCGCACCGAGCGCGATGCAGCGCGCGACCAGCTGCTGCAGCAGCACCGGGCTGCCATGGCCCTGCAGTTCCACCACCTCTTCGCCGGTGAAGCTGTTCGGTGCCGGGAACCACAGCACGATGCCATCGTCGATGACCTCGCCGTCGGCATCACGCAGGCGCGCGTAGTGCGCGTGGCGCGGGCGCAGTGCAGGTGCACCCAGCGCATTGGCAATCGCTGCGGCACGCGGGCCGGACAGGCGCAGCAGGCCAACACCACCCGCGCCGGGCGCACTGGCGATGGCCACGATGGTGTCGGTGCGGATCGCGTCGTTCATGGCTCAGAGTTTCTCCAGCTGCGCACGTGCCTGGGCCGCGCCGCTGCCCTGCGGCTGCAGGGCCAGGTAGGTGGTGTAGGCCTGTTTGGCCTTGGCCTTGTCGCCGGCGTTGAAGTAGGCGTCGCCCAGGTTGAGATAGGCCACGGCGCGCGAGGGGTCGATCTTCAGTGTGTTCTCCAGCCAGCGCGCCGCTTCGGCATAGCGCTGCTGGCGGTAGTAGACGAAGCCGAGGTTGTTGGCGGCCTGGGCGAAGTCCGGGCGCAGCTTCAGCGCCTCGGTGAACTGGGCTACCGCTTCGTCGTACTGCTTCTCGCGGTACAGCTGCAGGCCACGGTCATTGGCCTGCTGCGCGCGCTGGCGGTCGGACGCCGGGCCGGCGGTGGGCACCACCAGCTTGGCCTTGCCGCCCTGCAGGTCGGCCACGGTCACCGGCGCCTGGCTGCCCTTTGCTTCGCTGGCAGCATCAACCTTGTTGTTCAGCGCGATCGCATCGGCGGTCAGCTGGCGCGTATCGGCGTTGAGGAATTCCTGGCTGTCCGGCACCTGGAACACGAACTCGCCGCCCTGCGAACCGGGCAGGCTGCCGAAGGCCGGGGTCTGGTGCGAGACCGCCGAGACCGCCGGCGCCACGTAGGCGGCCAGTTCGGTACCGGTGATCAGCCCATCGCCGTTGAGGTCGCCCTTGCCGGCCAATGCCTGCAGCAGCACCCAGGTGAACACCGAGTGGCCGTTCGGGCCGGCGTCGGCCACCTGCTGGTCGGCACCACCGGCGGTCAGCATCTGCCGCGCGCTGCGTCGCGCGTTCTCGCGCAGGAACGACGACGACGAGGGACCGCCACGGGTCAGGCCCAGGCCGCTGTAGCAGGCATCCATCACGAACATCACATGCTTGGCCTGCATGCTTTCGGCGATGTTCTGGATGTCGGTCATCGCGATCGCGTCGGTGGCGAATTCCTTCGGATCCGAATCGACCGGAATGATGTAGCCGAGGTCGCGCCCGGAGGCGAGCTGGCGGGTCGCGCCATGACCGGCGAAGAACACGAACACGCGATCGTTCTTGCCGGTGCGGTCGTCGGCCAGGCGGTCGTGGAAGGCGGCCAGGATATTGTTGCGGGTGGCCTGCTCGTTCTTCAGCACGATCACCTGCGAGGACGGGAAGCCGAACTGCCCGGTCAAGGTATCGGCCACTGCCTGAGCATCATGGCTGGCGTATTCCAGCTTCGGCCACTTGGCGTAGGTGTCGATGCCGACCACGATCGCCCACGACTTCTCGTAGCCGGTGGTGACGGTGGCGGCACCGGCGTCGCCCTTTCGCGCACGGGCGACGGTGAAGTCGCGGCCATTCCAGCCGGCGAACTGGTAGCCATCGGCGATCAGCCGGTCGAGGATCTGCGGCAGCGCCTTCACCGCACGATCGTGGATGTCGTGGAACAGGATGATGCCGCGCTGTTCCTTGTTCACCTGGTCGAGCACGCGCTGCACGATCGACTCCGGTACCGGGTCGGCCCAGTCCATCGAGTCGATGTTCCACATGATCGACTTCAGTCCGGCTTCGTTGAGCAGCTGCAGGCCTTCGGCGTTGCGCGCGCCATACGGGAAGCGGAACAGGGGCGCGCGCTTGCTATCGACGTCCTTCAGCAACGTGTCGGTGTCCAGCACCTGCTGGCGCAGCGCATCGCCGGTGGTGCGCGACAGCTGCGCGTGGGTCAGGCTGTGGTTGCCGACCGCATAGCCCTCCTCCATCAGGTTGCGGCTGATCTTGGCCATCGGGCCAAGGCTGACCTTGCCATCGGCCTCGACCTTGCCCAGGTTGCGGCCCACTTCGAAGAACACGCCCGGCACGTCGTAGCGCTTGAGGATGGCCACCACTTCATCGGTGTAGGCCTTGTGCGGGCCATCGTCGAAGGTCAGCACCACGGTCTTGGCCGGCAGGTCGCGGCCGAAGATTTCGCGGTCGCTGTCCTTCATGGACATCGGGTACGGCTCGATCACCCCGTAGTCGCGCAGGATCGCTTCGCGGCTGTAGTCCTTGTGCAGGTGCGCGATGTAATCGTCCCACTTCTCACGCTTCAGCTCGATGGCACGGGTGCGCTCGAAGCGGCTGAAGATGCGGGTCAGTTCCTGGTTGTAGTTGCGTTCGATCTCATCGAGCGCCTCCAGGTCCTCGCCGATGCGCTGATGCAGCTTCACCGCCGGCAGCGACGAATCCGTGCCAATGCGCTCATGCAGATCACGCAGCACTTCGCGGAAGGCCAAGCGGTCGGCATCGAACAGTTCCGGCGCCGACTCGATGTAGTCCAGCACGGTACCCAGGGTGGCGAAGCGCTGCGGACTCGAACCGCGCAGCAGGGTGTCGAACTGCGAGGCGATGGCCGTACGTTGCTCCAGGCCATCATGGAACAGCTGCTGGCCCACACGCGTGGAGGTGCCACGGTCGGCGGCCGACTGCTGTTCTTCGTCGGCCAGCAGCACGATGATCCGACGGTAACCGTCGAGCTGCTTCTGCAGCGCAGCCAGCAACGGCGCGGCGGCCGGGTCGGCGGCGGCCGCGGCCTGCGCGCTGGGCTGGGTCACGCCGGTTACCGGTGCCTTCGCGTCCTTGTCGCCACAGCCGGCAACGACCAGGGTCAACAACAGCGAGGGCAGGAACAGGCGGAACGACGACGCACGCGGCATGGCGGACTCGATGGATGGAGGAACGGTGTGCCGGCGATTCTAACGCCGCATGCGAAAAGCCCGCCTTGCGGCGGGCTTCTGCGGGTCGGTCGGGGCTCAATGGCAGTCGACCAAGGTCGACTCTACGAAGCCGGCGACCTGCCGGTCGGATTACTTCTTTTTGACCGGGGCCGGGGCGGTGGTGGCCGGGACCGGCTCGCCGCCATGGCGCTTGGTCATCCACCACTGCTGCAGCAGGCCCAGGCCGCCGTTGACCACCCAGTACAGAACCAGGCCGGACGGCATGAAGGCCATCATGACACCGAACACCAGCGGCATGAACTGCATCATCTTCTGCTGCATCGGGTCCATGCCCGGTGCCGGGGTCAGCTTCTGGGTGAACCACATCACTGCCACGTTGATGACCGGCAGGATGAAGTACGGGTCGCGTGCGGTCAGGTCCTGGATCCAGCCGAACCAGGGCGCCTGGCGCAGTTCGACCGATTCCACCAGCACCCAGTACAGGGCGAAGAAGATCGGCATCTGGATGAGGATCGGCAGGCAGCCCCCCATCGGATTGATCTTTTCCTTCTTGTACAGCTCCATCATCGCGGTCTGGAACTTCTGGCGGTCATCGCCATAGCGTTCCTTCAGCTGCGCGATGCGCGGCTGGAAACGACGCATCTTGGCGCCGCTCTTGTACTGGGTCGCCGACAGCGGGTACAGCACCAGCTTCAGCAGCACCACCAGGCCGACAATCGCCCAGCCCCAGTTGCCGACCAGCTTGTGCACCTGGTTCAGCACCCAGAACAGGCCCTGGCCGATCACCGCCATCATCGAGAAGCGGCTGTAGTCGACCACGCGGTCCAGGCCCGGCACGTCTTCCTTGGCGATCAGGTTGACCAGCTTCGGGCCGACCCACAGGCGGGCTTCGGTGCTGGTGGACTGGCCCGGGGCCACGGTGAAGGCCGGGCCACGCGCTTCGATCAGGTCACGACCGGCCACCTGCGACAGCACGTAGTGTGCGGTCTGGTCCTTCTGCGGGATCCAGGCGGTGAAGAAGTGGTGCTGCAGCATCGCCAGCCAGCCGCCGGTGATGTTCTGGTTCAGCGTGCCGTCTTCCAGGTAGTCCTTGAACGCACGACGCTGGTACTTCTTGTCGTTGTCGTACCAGGTGGCACCGTTGAAGCTGAAGGAATCCGGGTTGGTCATGCTCCGCGACAGGATGGTCGGGGTGCGGTCCAGGGTGCGGTAGACGTAGCCGTTCCACGGCGCGGCGCCGGCGTTGCTGACTTCATCCTTGAAGCGCACGGCATACTCGTTGCGCGAGACGGTCAGCGTGCGCTTGATGGTCACGCCGTTGTCGGCGGTCCACACGAACGGGATCTGCAGCTCGTTCTGGCCCTTGGCCAGCACGAAGTCCTTGGTGTCACCGACCAGCTTGAAGCCGTCAGCGCCGGGAACCGGGGTGTTCTTGTCTTCGCTGGCCCAGCCACTGATCGCGCTGTACGGGTGCGCGGGGTCTTCAGTCAGCAGGCGGACCGGCGGGCTGCCTTCGTCCTTGGTCTGCGGGAACTGCAGCAGCTCGGCATCAAGCACGCGGCCGCCGTCGAGCACCAGGCGCAGCACGTCGGTGGTGACGGTCACGCGCTGGCTGGCCGGGGTAGCGCTGGCCTGGGCCTGTGCGGCGGCCTGGCCGGGGGCGCCCGGCACCTGGGCGCTGGGGATGGCGCCGGGGTTCGCGCCCGGAACACTCTGTGCGGCGGCCGGGGCCGACGTGGTGGTTGGTGCCGGGGTCGGAGCAGCCTTTTCACGGCTCCACTCCATCCACAGCAGCACGGCCACCATCAGCCAGGCAAAAATGAGGAATACGCGGGTCTGGTTCATCAGCGGACAGGCTCGGCGGGGCCGGGACGCGATGCCGGCTCGGTCAAAGAAGGAGTTGCGATGCCATCAGGCGGCGGCATTGTGCCGTCCACGCCCGGCGTGGGCAATGCACGCAGGCGACGCAGCAGGCGCAGGAAGGCCTGGCGGATTTCGTCGTTGCTGGCGGAACGCGCAGCACTACGAGCCACGACGACAAAGTCGCCTGGCTGGATGTCGGTACGTGTCTGACGCAGGATGTCGCGCAGGACGCGCTTGATCCGGTTACGCCCGACGGCGTTCGGATCAACCTTGCGGGAAACCGCCAGACCCAGCCTGGCCGGCCGGTCAGCCGGCAGCCAGTGCAGGGTCATCAGCGGATCGGACACACGGCGGGCGCCGTTGAAGACCGTTGAGTATTCGGCACGCGTGCGAACCCGCGCAGAGCGAGGGAATCGCTTGCGCGGGTCTGCAGTATTCACTGTCGAAGGGATTGCGTCTGCCGCGATGTGCGGCATGGCAATCAGGCGCTCAGGACTTTGCGGCCCTTGGCGCGGCGACGCGACAGGATCTTGCGGCCGTCAGCGGTCTTCATACGGGCACGGAAGCCGTGGTCGCGCTTACGCTTGAGGTTGCTGGGCTGGTAGGTGCGCTTCGTGGCCATTGGGGGCCTCTCGTATGAATGGGACGGAAAGAACCGGAAATTCTAGAGAGGTACCCCGCCCCAAGTCAACCCCTGGCAGCTACGCGAATTCACCGGGCTGTGCAATAGCTGTGGATGTTTTTGTGAATAAGTAGGGGACAAGCATTCCGAAGGCGGGCGCTCGGTGGTAGTCTGAGCCATCCATTTCCCCCTTTCCGGCCTGTGTTTGGGCGCCTTGTCGCGTCCATGCCCCGGCCACCGGACGATTATTGCTG